>JAITRD010000298.1 GCA_031288575.1 Treponema sp.
ATTATCCGGATCTATGGCTAAAAGCCGTTCCAGATAGGCCGCCGAAACCGCGTCCTCGTTCAGATAACCCGCGGTCCGGGAAAGGTAGTAGAGCAGGTCCGGGTGTTCGGGGAGGAACCCTTCCGCCTTCCGGTATTCATCCCAGGCAAGGCCGTAGAGACGGCGGCTGTAATAAAGATCCCCCAGGGACCAGGGGAAACGCACATCCTGGGGATAAAGTTCATTTCCCCGGTTAAAAAGTTCGATAGCCCGCTCCCACAGTTCCGCGTTTTGGGACTCCAGGGCGTCCCGGTAGAGCCGGTCCGCGTCCTCAAGCTGATTTTGGGCCCCCAGGGTGTCCGAACCCAGAAGGGCCAGGAAGGGCAGCAGGAGGGCAAGAACCCAGGCTCCCGCTTTGCCGCCGCCCAAGCCGCCGGGGCCTTTGGGACCGGGCTGACCGGAGCCGGGCCTGTCTTCCGGCCCGGCAGCCGACTGCCCGGCTTTTGGAGGCCCCAGCAGCAGGGCCAGGGGCGGCAGGAGCCAGGCCAAAAGGCGCCGGCCCGGGGAAACGGAGCGCCGGTAGACCCTGGAAAAAAGGCCATATCCGGTTTTTAAGGCCCCGCCGTCTTCCCGGGTATACTCCGGGGCAAACCGGGCGGCGGCGGTTTTTTGATAAAGCCCGTAGATCCCCGGGAAGGAACCCTCCAGGCCCTTGATCCACTCCGGCTCGGTTTCGCCGGAGCCCCGGCGGAATCCTCCCAGGCGGAGGCGCCTGAGAATATGCCGCCAAAGCCGGATTGTCCTTTTCCGGGGGTCCCGGGCCAAGGCGGATGCCAGCAAAAACCGGATGCGGAAAAGGAAAAAGCCGAAAATCAGGGCAAGGATCAGGAAAAAGGCCCAGTTTTTCTCCAGAACCCGGAGGGCCCGGTTCCCCAGGGCGCTTAGGTTTGAGGGGCCTCCCTCCTCACCGGTCCCCTCCTTGGGGATAAGCCGGGAACGGTTATCCAGAATTTCCTTCATAAGCCGTTCAAAAAGCTCCTGGGGCACCCCGGAGGAGAAACGGAACTCCTCGTTAGCCGCCAGGGTATTCGAGGTGGGGTCGTATTCGATCCAGCCCTCTCCGGGATACCAGACTTCTACCCAGGCATGGGCCATATCGGTGCGGACCGGGTAATAATCAAAGGTGTTTGTTTCAGGATCGATAAAAAAACCCGCGGCCACCCGGGCGGGTATCCCCAAAGAACGGAGGAGCAGGGTCATGGCAAAGGCGTAGTAGGAACAATAGCCCTTTTTGGTTTGAAAAAGAAAGTACCCAAGCTGATCCCCGTCCGGGGCAATGCCGGGTTTGAGGCTGTACCGGTATTCCCCGTATTTAAGCCGGTCGTAGATCGCCTGCGCCTTTTCCCAATAATTGCCGATGCCGGCAGTAATTTCCCGGGCAAAGGCCGCAAAGCGCTGATCCCCGCCATATTCGGTATACCAGGCATATTCCTCCGGGCTCAGGCCCAGGGCTTCCGGCCCCGGTTCTCCCTGCACGATGTCGCTCAGTTCAAAGGGAAGGACTTCGCTGGTATGGCTTTGCACCGCATAGGCGGAGCTAAAGGACGAGGCGTCCCAGCTTTCAAAGGGGGTAACCCGGGCAGGCTCGTTCATGGCGATAAGCGCCGAGGAATCAAAATTTACCAGGTAATATTCCTGATCGGTAAGCCGGTAAATCTCCCGGGATTCCGTACCCAGGACGGCCGGCCGGTCGGGCAGCCGCTGGGGATGGGCCTTTTCGTCGATCTGTTCATGGCGGTAAAAACCCTGCCGGCCGTCATACCCGGAAAGGACCGAACGGCGGAGCAGGATGTGGGTGTCCTCGGGATCTTTTTTGACGATAAATACCAGATCGTCGCTCATACTGATTTCGCTTTCCAGCCGCAAGACCTGGGAAAAATCAAACCGGAACAGCTTCGGCTCCAAAAGCCCCCCTTCCTGGTTTACCGCGCCCTCCTGGGAAGGGCCGATAAAAAGGACCCCGCCGAGCAGGACCAGAACCAGCAGGGCAAAAGCCGCGGAAAGTCCTTCCTTTTTTTGCAGGCGGTATTCCGGGGGGAGGGACAGGATCAGGGAAAGGATCTGGAGGAAAATGACCCCCGCAAAAAGGGCGATCTTCAATACCGGCCAGCGGTACCATTCGATATCCGCGGCGGGGACCACGGAAAAAAGGACCAGCAGGAGGGTATCCGCCGCGATGATGTCCCCCCGCAAAAAGGCCCGGGACCGGGATGAAAAGTAGGTGGTAAAGGCGGCCCAATAGAAGGGGAACAGGGAGACAAAGTTGTTCCGGTCCAGGTCAAGGAGGAGGGAATCCAAAAGAACCGCGGGACCGGTAAAAAAAATCCGGGGCAGGGCGACAAAGAACCGGACCGTCCAGGGGGTAAGGGCCAGGATACAAAGGGCCGCCGGGGGATTTACCTTCCTGCTGCGGGCCAGGGCCAGGGATATTATAAAGGCCGCTGCCAGGGCGGCGATAAAAACCGGGGTGTCCGCCAGGTCCCGGGCGAAAAGCCGGATCTGGTAGAGGATAAAAAAAAGCGCCGCCGACCGGGGAAGCAGGGCCGGATTCTGCCAGGGACCGGAAAACCGTGTTTCAGGGAAAGTCCCCGCGAGAGAATTCCCCCGGAGGGGCTTAAAGCCTGATACTGCGGGCATGGACCCCTCCTTTTTGGCGGTAAATCGACACACAGGTTGTAGCGGCCTCTTCCGGGCCGTCCCCTTCATAGAGGAAGAGGATCTCCACGGCTTGCTGGGGCGCCCGTTTTTTCAGGAACCGGTCCAGGGCGGAAGCTTCGGTCCCGGACCGGGGCAGGGCCAGGATCAGGATTCCCCGGTCCGAAACCCGGGGAAGTTCCGCTTCCCCCGCGGCTTCGGCGGATGCCGCCGGAAAATCCGCAGGCCGGCCTGCCGGGGCAAAAGGCAGGGCCGCGGGATAGGCCAGGGCGTCCGCCAGTTCTGCGGCATTCCCTCCCCGGATGCCCCCGCCGGTATAGCCGATAAGGACTTCCGCCCCTTCCGCGTATTCCAAAACCGCGGCCAGGGCATTTTCGCAGAGCAGATCCACCCCGCGCCGGCCCTCTTCAAGGTTATACAGGGCCGGATCGGCCTGGGTATCTATCAGAATGAGCAGTTTGGAATGGGGAGGCGGCTCCGGTTCCCCCTCCCGGACAAAAAGATCCCCCGCGTGGCCGTAGAGTTTCCAGTTTATCCGCCGGGGATCATCCCCCGGGACATAGGGCCGGTGATCGATGAGATTTTCGGTACGCTGATAATGGAGTTCCGTCCGCTGTTCGGATCCTCCGGCCCGTACCGTAACGGGAAAGGGAAGGGCCGCGGCCCCGGGAGCCGCTAAAAGCCGGGCCCCCGCGTCCTGGGGGATATGGAAGGAGACCCGGAAAAAGCCGAGGGCGTCAAAAATCAGGAATTCGTCGTAGCTGCCGTAATAGGCCCCCCGCCCGGGCACGGCAAAGGAACTAAAGCCCCCCTTGAGGGCGCCGGGGTCAAAGATGTGGGAAATCCTCCGCTTATCCCGGGTACCCAGGGTTAGCTGGTACCGGGCCAGGATCCCCGGAAGGCGGCCTCCCCCGGTTTTCCCGCCGCGGCCGGGGTTTGAACCCATTCCCCGGGCAAAGAGGAGTTCCCCCTCCTTGCCCGCGCTTATGTGCCCGGACAGGATCCGCACGGACATAAAAGGGACCTGTTTTTTCAGCACCAAGGCCATAACCAGGGTTCCCAGGAAGCTATACCCTAAAACCGTAAGAAACACCGCCCCAAAAAGGGTAAGGATAAGTTCGTTCCGTATTTGACCGGCGGTAAAAGCGAGGAAGGTGATAAGCAGAAAAAATAAGCCCATACACTGCGGCCGGGGTATGGATTCTATAATATATTTCATAATACCTAAATAATGCTTACAAAGGGGTCATGCCTTAAAATGCCACGCGAATCCCATGGACTTAGGCCTTGATACCCTCAATGCGGGCCAGACAAATCTCCCGCAGAAGCTTGTCTCCCTGGGCGCGGGGATCCCGCAGCTTAATCCGGTGGGCAAGAACCGGGCATACCAGGGCGCTCAGGTCTTCATCGGTTACATAAGCCCGCCCCCGCACCAATGCCAGGGCCTTCGCCGCCTGTAAAAAATGGAGCCCGGCCCGGGGGGAGGCGCCCAGGACAAAACCCCGGTGCAGGCGGGTGTCCCGGACAATGTCCGCTATGGCCCCCTTCAAGCCGGGATGGCAAAAAACCCTTGCCGCTTCCTCCCGGGCGGCCAGAAATTCCCCCGCCGTCAGGACCGGCTCAAGCCGGGCGAGACCCGCTTCGGCGGGGTTTTCCTCCAGAATGGACAGTTCCGCTTCCCGGTCCGGATAGCCTAGGGAAAGACGCATCATAAAACGGTCAAGCTGGGCCGCCGGTAACGGGAAGGTTCCCTCGCTTTCCACGGGATTTTGGGTGGCAATAACAAAAAAGGGTTCCGGCGGGTGGTGGGTCTCTTGCCCTATGGTTACTTGGCCTTCGGCCATAACCTCAAGAAGGGCGGATTGTACCTTGGGGGTAGTCCGGTTAATTTCATCCGCCAGGACAATATTGGCCAATACCGGGCCGGGGACAAAACGGAAAGAACGGCTGTCCGGATCAAAGACATCCACCCCGGTAATGTCATAGGGGAGCAGGTCCGGGGTAAACTGGATCCGCTTAAAAAGGAGGCCCCCCCCGCCTTCGGCGGCAATAAGCCGGGCAAAGGTTTTAGCCGCGGTGGTCTTCCCCAGTCCGGGATTGTCGTCAATAAGTATATGCCCCCGGGCCAGGATAACCGCGGTGAGCAATTCCAGAAATTCCCGCTTTCCCCGGATAATCCGGGCGGCTCCGTTAATTAAAACTTCCGCCGCGGCGGAGCCGCCGAATTTACTTTCCATACCGGAGGCATCATACCATGCTGAGGGGTATATGTGGAAGGTATTCCAGGGCAAGGCTTTTACGGCTTGATTTTATAATAAGGAACAATCTCCGGCTGGGTGAGCAAAAT
>JAITRD010000012.1 GCA_031288575.1 Treponema sp.
CCCTGGAAACGCAGCGCTGAAAAGCTAAGGGTGTTTCCTTCCAGGACAATTTTCCGGCCGGAACCGGTAAGAAGGGACGCAAGGGATATAAAAACCACCATTATCACAATGGAGACAAAAAGCAAGGCCAAGGGTTTTGTGGCGGTAAGGGTACGGAAAAGATTGGGCCGGGGCGCGGGGCTTTCATCATTTAAAGCCCGGACAGTCTCGGAGGCCCTGGCCAGGCGGTGAGCCCGGGAATAGTGATAAACCGTTTCCTCGTTTTTAGGGGGAGATGGTTCTTCCTGCATGAAAATTCCTTCTTAATATATTCCATAACATACCATGTTTTGCCCTTTTTTTCAAATTTCGGGAGGGGAACCTAAAGCGCCGGCACATAGTGGCCTATAACCAGGCGGCGCCGGCAATGCGGGCGATCCCGTCGGCCAGTTCCGCGGGATCGGTGAATTTCCCGGCAGCCTGGGCCTGCCTGCCGGTTTCCGCAAGGAGGGCCGCCGCCGTAACCGCGCAGGTATACCCGTCAAATTCACCGGCCTGTACCATCCGGGCCGCCAAGGCGCCGCAGATTCCCGCCAGCAGATCCCCGGAGCCCCCGGCCGCTAAAACCGGCGTCATCCCGTCAATGACCCCGGTCCGGCCGTCGGGAGCCGCTATAAAAAAAACATGGCTTTTAAAAAGGACGGTCGCCTGTTTTTCCCGGGCCAATCGGGCCAGGACGGGCAGGGGACGGGCGAGGATCTCCTCTTTAGGAAGCCCCGCCAGGACCGCGCATTCCCCCGGATGGGGGGTAAAAATGGCCCTGCCATGGTAGACCCGCTCCCGGGCCAGGGGAATGGCATCCGCGTCCAGGATAAGGGGGACCCCGGCGGACTCCTGTTCCCAGGCCTTTTGAAGCATCCCCGTCCGGTCCGCCCCTTTCCCCCAGCCGGGGCCGAGGACCAGGGCGTCCCCCTGCATGGCGGCTCCCCAAAGGGACAGGGGAGCCGCCATAACGCCCCAGGTTTGGGATGCCAGGATAGGATAGAGTTCATCATCAACAAGGAGCCGCACGAGGCCGGCGCCGGCAGCCTGGGCGCCCCGGGCGGCAATGCGGGCGGCGCCGGAAAAACCCGGAGAACCGGCCCGAATCTCAAGGGTCCCCCGTTTTTGCTTATAATCGTCCTTTTTTATTCCCCCGATCCGGAAACGGACCCGGTCCCAGTCAAGGAGTTCCGGCCCGTCAAGGCTGTCCAGGAGGGGGCGGGGAAAAATTTCCTCCACCGGCAGCAGGGTTCCCCCGAAGGGCCGGATCGCCGGGGTATAGAGCATGGCCTTAGGGGGTTCTATAACAGCGGTTGCGTCCGCCCTGAGGATGGGGCTGCCCCATTCCCAATCGTCAGAGGCCCCGGAGGGAACATCTATGGCCAGGATAAAAGGGCTTCCTTCCGTCCTTTTGAGGGCGTTTATGAAGCGGACCATCTCCGCGGCATTCCCCCCCAGGGGGCCCCTGATCCCGGTGCCGGCAATACCGTCAATGATAATATCCGCCCGGGCAAGGATATCCCTTGCGGCGGCTTCCCTTTCCCCCTCCCAAACAAAGGAGGGAACCCCTAAAACCGCCAGGGAACGGCAGACTTCGGACCGCGGGTTATATTCGTCTTCCCGGGGAATGCGGTTTATCACCGCCGCGGACAGGTCCGCCCTGACCAGCCCCCGGAAAATGAGGGCCCTGAGTAAAACCATGGCGTCGGCGCCGTTGTTTCCCGAACCTGAAACCGCGGTTACCCGGAGCGGAGGGCGGCCTTTAAAATCAAGGTTTTTAAAAAAGGCGGAGAAGGCGCCGGTAAAGCTTTGAGCGCAGCCCCGGCCGGCGGCCTCCACCAAGGCAAAGGAATTAAGCCCCCAGGACCGGGAGGCCTCCTCATCCAGGGCCCGGGCGGCCGGAGCGGAGGCAAGTTTTATATTCCGCGGTTCCGGAATAAGGCCGGTCATGGAGAAAGCTCCCCAATAAATTTATCGATCCGCCACCAAACGAGTTTGACATCCCAGTCATTGACCAGGAGGGCAGAGAGAATTCCCTCCCCGGAAAGATCAAAGGCGTTAAATTGCAGTTCTTCGGGATCCACCCGGATAAAGCCCCGGCGCTGTTCCGGAGCATCCGAGTCGAGGATCAAAAGGGCGTATCCGGTTTCCACGGGGAAGGAAAGGAATATCCTGCGGTTTTTGATAATCCCCAAAAGGGAATAAAACATTTTGACGCCGACCTTGCGGTTATTTTCCGTAAAGGTGTATTCAAAAAAGGGCGCCTCCACCGTTCCCGTATAAAGCCCGTCCTCTACATTCATGATCCAGATAATCGAACTGTCCGGTTCATTCCCCGAACGGGTATTGGTGGATTCATCGTAAGTATCCCGGTAATAATCCACTTTGAGGTAGAGCTTACGTTCATCCGGCGCCACAGCGATCGTATCCACCGAAGGAATTATCCCCTCCCTGTCCGGGGGAACCGGAATAGCCGTATTTTGTAATTGGACCAAAAAAAGCAGGGTTCCCTCGGTGTCGTACCAGTAAATTTGCCAGAGGGAAGCAAAACGGCAGACCACCGCCAACTCATCCCCCACGGAGGTATACACCCCGGAAATCCGGGGAAAGGGGCTGCCTCCGATGCCTTCCTGGCCGAGGTATTCCACAAAACGGCCTTCGGCGTCAAAATGGAGGATAATATTGTCCAGCAGCGCCTTATGCTCCGCGTCGTAACCATGCCGTTCGGGGGGAAGATATTCCTCCACAAAAATATGTTTGCGGGAATCTACGGTAATCTTCCCCGGCGACCGCAGGGGATAAGACAGGGCCCACCGGGTAACAACCTCACCGGCTTCCATGGGCCTGAGGGAAAGGGGAGGCGGGTTTGTCTCCTCGTTATAGATCATAAAGAGAAGGTCCCCGTAAGAATTATACCTGACAATTTTTTCGCCCTTTCCGTCGGCGATATAAAAAAGCCCGTCCCGCATAGCAAAATCCATCCTCGCGACACCCCGATCCCCCTCCAGGCTATAGAGGGCCACCTGATCCTCCATCCGCCCGATGTCCAGGGAAAAGAGATCCTCCCGCGCGATTGAAGTCAGGGGCTCGCCGGGGCAGCTTCCTAAAAAAAGGGCGGCTCCCGCCAGGAGCGGCCATAAAAGTCTCATAAGGGAACCTTAGTCGGCAAAGGGAGGCTTGTCAACGCTTAAGGCAATCTTCCTCTATCCCCCGGGGAAGGCTTTTTCCTTTGCGGCTTAAGTTAAAAGCAAATCTAGGGATCCTGAAAATCATGTTGACTTTTGCCATAAAAGCATGCCATTATTTTTAAGCTGAGGCAGGGGGCCCTATCCTCTTAATTGCCATAGGTTCCGGTTCTTTATATTTGCAACTGAAAGGAGCGTTTTGTAATGAAAGCTTGTAATTCCTTATATTATAAAGAATTAGCCCCCCCCCCCCCGCCCCTCAAATCGCCAAATATATATCCGCCGTTTCTTTCCGCTTAAGCTGATCCGCCGCATCCTGTTACCGCTCTGCGGCAAAAACAAAATACCGGGAGAATTTCTGCGATACCTTATCGCGGGGGGCGCCGCTTTTCTTGTTGATTTTTTGACATTATTTATTTGTGTTGAATATCTTGTGCCCCAAAAAAACGGCGCGGGTTTATATCTTTTTTCCATCCTTTCATTTGCCGCGGGGTTTACGGTAAACTATTTTTTATCCTTCCTTTTGGTGTTCACCGAATCCCATTATAAAAAACGCCGGATTTCAGTCCTTTCATTTTTTGTGTTTGCCCTTATTGCCATAGCGGGGCTTGGGTTCACGGAATTAGGAATGTTTACCGGGGTAGGGTTATTTCATTTTAACTATATTGCGGTAAAAATTACCGTATCCTTCATTGTATTGTTATGGAATTACAGTATAAGGCGGCTGTTCCTGCAACATCAACGGGGAGGAACATCAAGGTGAATTATAAAACAGCGGTATTGATTCCCTGCTGTAACGAAAGCAAAACGATAGGGCAGGTTGTGGATGATTTCCGCAGGGTCCTTCCAGAGGCGGATATATACGTTTATGATAACAATTCAAATGACGGGACAGACAGGATCGCAAAAGAACGCGGGGCGATAGTCAGGCACGAAACCCGTCAGGGAAAGGGGAATGTCATCAGAACGATGTTCCGAGAAATATTTGCCGATTGTTATATCCTGGTTGACGGGGATAACACCTATCCGGCGGAATCCGCGCCGGAAATGGCCCATTTTGTCATCGAAGAATCGGCCGACATGGTTATTGGCGACAGGCTTTCCTCCACCTATTTTAGGGAAAACAAACGGCCCTTCCACAATACGGGGAATATGCTTATCCGAAGATTAGTTAACGCTTTTTTTAAAGGTTCCGCAACCGATATTATGACCGGATACCGGGCATTCAGCACAAGATTTGTAAAAACCTTTCCCATTCTTTCCGGGGGATTTGAAATCGAAACGGAAATGACCATCCACGCATTAGATAAGAATCTTCTGATAAAATCCCTGCCGGTCAGCTACAGGGACAGGCCCGCGGGCAGCGTATCAAAACTGCATACCTTTACGGACGGCATAAAAATATTAATCATGATCTTTAATTTGTTCCGGTGTTATAAGCCTTTGTGTTTTTTCGGCGCCGCGGCGTTAATACTGGTGCTGTTGGCAGTAATCTTTTTCATGCCCGTTCTTGCCGATTACGTCAAAACCGGGCTTGTTCCCAAATTTCCGACCTTTATAGGAAGCGGCATTCTGGCAATATTTTCGCTGCAATCCTTTGTCTGCGGCCTTATTTTGGATTCTATCGCAAAGATTGAAAAGAAAAATTTTGAATTGCAAATGTCCCTTTTTATATTCCAAAACGAAAAAACGCATTTAGCTTCTTCAGGCAGCACCAAGCCTGCGGGGATAAAGGGCAATGCGTAATAGTCCGTATGAAATAAAAAGGGGTCTTTTTTGGCATTGTTTTGTTTTTTTATCGGTTTTAGGTTTGTTTTTATGCGTTCCCCTCTTATTTCCCGGCATACGGGAGATTATTATCGATTTGTCGGAATCCTTTGTTTTTCACCGGGAGCTTGAAGCCCGCCATGTGGCCGCGGCGCGGGAAGCCCTTGCCGCTTTTGGAATCTTCGGCCTTTGTTTCATTCTTTTTTTTGATTTTTGGGCATTGACCGTTCCGGGCAGAACCATTCTGGAAAAAACCGGTTTTATTGATATCCGTGAAAAGGATATCCTGGATGCCGGTAAATCCCTTGTTAAAAAAACAGCCGGCAAACCCTTTGAACTGTTCGGATTGCTGTCGGGCTCTTTTGTTCTGATGGCAGCCCTATCCCGGGCGGCAAATACCGGCATGACCCGTGACGAAGCGACCATGTGTTTTGACGTCGTTTTTCCCGGCATTGTAGAATCCCTGATGCGCAGCCAATATCTAAACAATCATATGCTCGACGCTTTTCTTATCCGTATTACCTTATTGATAACCCAGGCCAAATTTAACGAATTTTTTATACGTTTACCCAGCCTGATTTTTTACGGCGCGTATATCTTTTTCGCATATAAAACGGCAAAACAAAAAACACATCCCTATTTGGTTTTTATCCTGTTTATATCAAACTATTATTTGAACGAATTTTCCGGCCTTGCCCGGGGTTACGGCATGGCCGCCGCATGCATGGCCGGAGCGTTTTATTTCTTTAACCGCTGGAAAGACGATGCAAATAACAAAAAACTCTTCCGCCGCTTTATGCTTTGGTGCGCCCTTGGGGTCCTGGCTAACGGCATTACCCTGTATACCGTCTTTTGCCTGTTAATGGTTGTGACGGTCAAATACCGCAAAAATATTATTAAACTTTCAAACCTGCCCTGGTTCCTTATTTTTTTATTTGTATCCCTGTATCTTGTTTTTGTAAGCAGGCCGACCATGCCCGGGAAACCGATAGCCACAACCCGGAGTTTTTACAGCAGTATTGTTGCCGCGGTTTTTGATACCTTTTCCCTTTCAAATCGCTTTTTAACCCTTGCTTTATTTATCATCTTTATCGGCATGTTGATATACCTGATGATAAAAACCAGGGGAAAAAACGATTACGGATGGATGTATATCATTTTTATTTGCCTCTCCTTAATCAGCAACATTTTTTTCGGCCGCGGATACCCCTTGTCCAGGGAAATGCTCCCCTTTTATCCCGTGATAGTTTTTGTAGCGGCGGATGGTCTTGAATATATAAAACCCCGTACCATAACCAGGCCCCTATTTGTTTTGGCCGGGCTGCTTTTGTGCTTCCAGTTCATTATCCAGATTGACACCAAGGGTACCAGGGATTGGCGGGAAGATTATAGTCGCAAAAATGAAATACTCCAATTCATCGGAACAAACCGCCTGGAGGCGGAAAGCGGAGAAATAGTAAGGGAAAGCCTAAAGCGGTATATTGAAACCAATCCAAGTTCGGTGGGCATGTTTTATATGCAAAAACTCACCCTTATTTTGGATGAATAAGCCTCGGTTCCGTGCGGGGTTTTGGGGGCTTGATAATTTTGCCGTTAAAACCCATGAATAGATTGGAACCCGCGGGCTTTCGGAATTATGGCCCGCGGGGGATCAATGCTGAGGGGGTTGTTTATGAATCTGGGGATTATCGCCGGCATCATCTTGGTTTTGGTTTTGGCGGTCCTGCGGGGGGCGCCTGAGTTTTTTTATGTTTACGTGATCAAACGGAAGACCCCCCATTCGATTAATCCCGTTTCCCGGATGACGCGGAACAGGCCCGCCGCGGATGAACCCCCGCCATGGCTTACGGCCCAATCCTGCGAAACCGCGGACATTACCTCCCACGACGGCCTGCGGCTTAGGGCCCACTATCTCGCGTCAAAGGCCGGCTCTACGGGAAACGCCATTGCCCCCTATACGGTTATTCTGGCCCACGGTTATACCGGCAATGTCCTTCAAATGAGCGGTTTTGCCCGGTTTTTTTATGAAGGCCTGGGGTACAACATACTTTTGCCGGAGGCCCGGGGGCACGGGGACTCCGAGGGAACCTATATCGGCATGGGCTGGCATGACCGGTTGGATTACCTGCGCTGGATCGATTGGGTAAAACAGCGGACCGGCCCCGCCCTTGGGGGCGTTCCGCCGCGGATCGTGCTTTACGGCATATCCATGGGGGCCGCCACGGTGCTGATGACCGGCGGCGAAGCCCTGCCCCCGGAAGTTAAGGCCATTATTGAAGACTGCGGTTATACCTCGGTGGAGGATGAACTGTATTACCAGATGATCAGCCGGTATCACCTGAAAAGCCGCTGGCTCATGAACGCCACCTCCCGGGTGGCCCGGAAGCGGGCGGGTTATAGCTTTGCCGAAGCCTCCGCCCTGGAACAGGTCAAAAAAATCAAGGTCCCCACCCTGTTTATCCATGGCGAGGAGGATGCCTTTGTCCCCTTCCAGATGGTTTATTCCCTCTACGAAGCCTGCTCCGCCCCGAAGGAACTTTTTGCGGTTCCCGGCGCAGGTCACGGGGGAGCCTACAGCGTGGCCGGCGGGGAATACGAAGAGCGGATAAGGGACTTCCTCAGGCAGTGGGTACCCTGAGTTATTGGCAAAACACCCCTCAAAATAGTACACTATTATCATGCTAGAAACCCTCATTAAAGCCCTTTTCGGCTCCCAGCATGAACGGGATCTTAAGGCCCTGTTACCGGTATTGCACAGGGTCAACGAAAAAGAAGCCTGGGCGGCTTCCCTTCCCGCGGAGGAATTCAAAAAAATGACGATCCTCTTCCGGGAACGTTACGGCCGGGGGGAAAGCCTGGACGCGCTGCTCCCCGAGGCCTTTGCCCTGGCCCGGGAAGCGGCCCGGCGGAACCTGGGGGAACGGCCCTACGACGTGCAGGTTTTAGGCTCGATTGTGCTCCACCAGGGCAAGATCGTGGAGATGAAAACCGGCGAGGGGAAAACCCTGATGAGTGTCGCCGCGGCCTACCTGAACGCCATCCCCGGCAGGGGCATCCATGTGGTAACCGTCAACGATTACCTGGCGGGACGGGACGCCGACTGGATGCGGCCCATCTTCGATTACCTGGGCCTGACCGTGGGGACCATCCTTTCGGACATGGACAACGAAAGGCGCAAACAGAATTATGCCTGCGACATCACCTACGGGACCAACAACGAGTTCGGTTTTGATTATCTCCGGGACAATATGTGCCAAAATTTGGAAAACCGGGTCCAGCGGGGGCATTTTTTTTGTATCGTGGATGAGATCGACTCCATCCTCATTGACGAGGCCCGGACCCCCCTTATCATTTCCGGCGCCGCCGAGGACGATACCTACAAATACGCCGAGGTGGACAGGCTGTTAAGTTCCCTGGAGGAGATTAAAAAAAACGAAAAAGGCGAATACCCCGACGAAGCCCAGGGGGAGGAGGTAATCGG
>JAITRD010000019.1 GCA_031288575.1 Treponema sp.
TCATTGGCATTGGAAGCGGCATCCAATTCCGAAGCATAGGAGATCCGGGTGTCCCGCATGAACTCAGAAATACTGAATTCCGCCATCCCCGCGTCATCCGTGGCCTCCTGGGACCAGGAGCGGGCAAAAAAATTCACTTTTGCCCGGTAGTTCCATAACCGGGAACTGCTTCCCGCGTCCAGGGCGCTTTCAATAGCCGTAATCAGGGTATTGAGATTTTCAAAGGTCCAATCCTTGGGGGAATTATAAAAATCCACGATTTGTTTCGCGTAGGTGTAGGCATCGGCAAAACCGTTCACAATGGTACCGTTATACGGCAGAAAATTGGTATAGGTTTTTATGGCCCGGTTCCAATCGCCAATCTGTTCATACGCCTGGGCTAATTGAAAGTACGCCACGGCGAGGTCTATTTTATCGGGAAAACGGGAGATAAGCTCCTCGTAATACCACACCCGCTGTTCAGGATCCTCCACCAGGTTGATGAGCTGGCTGAGGGACGCCAGATGTATGGATTCTTCCCGGATGGTGAGTTCGGGATAGTTTTTTATGATCCGGTTCAAATAGAGGACCGCCACGGCATGGGCGTCCTGTTGTATATAGCCGTAGGCTATTAACAGGAGATAATAGGCGTTGTAGGTATCATCGGGGTGGGTATCGGTCCAAAAATTTAAAAAATTTATCAATTTGCCGTATTCTTTAAGCCTGACGTATTCCATGGCTATTTCCCGAACCACCGAAAACTGTTCCGCCCCGGGTTCTGTTTCCTTTGCCAGCAGTTCAAAAAGGGGTTTTACTGTTTTTTGATTATCTTTTGGTCCGGCAATAGTAGTATAATACCCATTGAACCCTTCGGCAGTACCGGGGGTAGTATTCAAACAACTTACCAAGACGCTTCCCGCACAAAACATATATAACAAGACGATAGCCCATTGAGCCATTTTTACCCCCCCTTTGGTTTTAAAAATGGCTTCCGAAAAACCGGGTATGGAACCTGGCAGTTTGCCGCGCTTCGCGTGTAAAACCCCAAAAAATCGCCTGACAGGCGACTTTTTACCCTGCAAACTGCCATCGAACCAACGGTTCACGCAGCCCCGATAATCGGGATTTTTACGTTGCCGATGGCGCAAAAATCCCCCGGCACGGCAGATGCCCGTACAACAGGCTCCGGGAACGCCCGATTTTTCTCTTGCGGCTAAGGTCGCTTTTTCAAAATCTGACATTTTGAAAAAGCCTCCGTTTTTTTCCGGGCACCAATAGTTTCTCACCGATTGATCCTATCATGAACGGGATACATTGACAAGGGAATTTGCCCATTGGCAAAACCGGCCATATGTTGCTATATTTAATATATGGCTTCTATTGTAATCCGCCGGATCATCGCCCGTTTATTTTTTTTTAGCGGTCTCTTACTTATGATTTTGGGGAGTACCGTTCTTTTGGGGACCTTTCCCGGTACCTTTCGGATTTCCGTTTTTATCGCTTTTCTGTTTATTATTATCGGCGTCCTCTGCGCTGTTCTGGCATTAAAAATAAACAAACGTTCCCTCTATCTTTTTTTTGCGGCCTTTTTTATCCTCCTGGGATTTTTTCTCACTTTTTTTACGCTGCGGATTATTCCCATAAGTTTTTCCCAAGCATGGCCTTTTTTCTCGATTTTTACCGGCCTTGCCCTGATTCCTACGGGCTGGTATCGGCATGGAAAAATCAAAATTGGTTATGTGGTATCATCCCTGGCCTTTATTGTCCTGGGGTGTTTACTCCTCGTCTTTTCTTTTGATATGGTTCAGTTTACTTTCAAAATATTCATCCTTCGCTGGTGGCCCCTTATTGTGGTTTTGGCGGGGGTTATCCTGGTTCTGGTATCTCTGGGGACAAAAGGTAAGCCTGAGGACGTAACATGACGGGCCCTTTTCCCTCCAAAAAATCCTCTTTGTTTTTGGAGATACTATTGATATTTTTAGTCATATTCATCTCGTCCTGCCGGGGAAGCGCCCAGGTTGTCGGTATCACGCCGTTACCAACCGGTAATCCCCAGCCTCATACCGGCGGATCCGTCAATCCCCGGCCTTCCGCCGGGGGGATTGCCGCTGAAATCCGGTCATCGGTGGAATGGGGAACCCCTCCGTTTCTTATCAAGGCACTGGATATGATCCGTACCAGGAACTTGGAAAGCTCTGAATTCGGCAGGGTAATGAATATGGTGATCGTGACGATGGTTCAAAAAATATACCCGGATATGCAAGCCCAGCTTCCCTTATTGGATCCGCCCCAAACCCATGGGTATGTCCGGCTCCTTCGGGACGCGGAACAGGGAAAATATTCCCCCCCCGACCCAGAATCTACGGATTACCTTGAACATGTCCTCCCGTTTTTTGCCCTGCTTCAGGCGGCCGAAGAAAAAGAATTTTCCCGGGCAATACCGGATCTTCAAAGGGCAAAACAGATAAATCCCCATTCGGTTCTGGCTCCCTATTTTCTTGGTATAGCCTATGAACGTTTAGGCCGTCTTTCCGAAGCATCGGTGGAATATTCCCTGGCCTATGAATTATCCCCTGATTGTTATCCCGCGATTCTCGGCCTTACCCGTATTATGGATGCCTCCGGGGAAAAGGAGGAAGCCTTCCGCATGCTTTCGGATCTGGTTATCCGCTATCCTGATACTATTGCCATAAAACGGCAGATGGCCTTGGCCTATTACCGTAACCGCGACTGGTCCCGTGCGGAAGGGGCCATCGCGGAAATACTGCAACGGAACAACCGGGACAATGAATTCCTCCTTATGCGGGCACATGTTTTAGTGGAACAGGGACAGCTTCTCCAGGCACAGACG
>JAITRD010000029.1 GCA_031288575.1 Treponema sp.
GATGAGATGATTTTAACCGCCCGGGAAATGGAAAAGCGGGGATTAACGATTCCCCTCCTCATTGGGGGAGCCACCACGAGCCTGGCCCATACGGCCCTGAGGATTGCCCCGGAATACTCGGGCCCCGTGGTTTACGTGCCCGATGCCAGCCGTTCCCCCGCGGTGGTTCGCGCCCTTCTTTCCGGCACGGAGCGGTACAAATTCCTGGAGGAACTGGAACGGGCCTACCTGGAGGCGGCGGAACGTCATAGGTCTATCCAAAACCGCATAGAACTGCTTACTCTGGAAAAGGCCCGGGAAAACCGCCTTTGCCTTGACTGGCAGAGCCTCCCTTCCCCCCCCTCCCCCATACCGGAGCCGTTAGAATTGCGGGATTATCCCATAACGCCCCTGATCCCCCATATTGACTGGGCCGGGTTCCTGCGGGCCTGGGACCTGGGTTTGTTGTCCCCTGGGGGGGACGATCAGGGCCGGAAAGCGGCGGAGGAGAAGCTCCTGGAAGACGCCCGGCTCCTCCTGGATCAGGTCATTGCCCGGAAACTGCTCCGGCTCCGGGGGCTGGTGTCTTTTTTCCCCGCCCTTGCCGAAGGGGACGATATGCTCCTTTATGATCCCCGGGGAAATACGGAAGTTATCGCCCGGTTTTCTTTTCTGCGGAACCAGGAAAAAAAACAGGCCGGAAGGCCCAATCCCTGCCTTGCGGACTTTGTTCCCCCCAAAACCCTGGGCCGCGCCGGGCTGATAGGGCTTTTCGCCCTCAGCGCCGGGTTTGGTTTGGCGGAAGGGGAAGCCGCCTTCCAGGCCCGGCGGGATGATTACGGGGCGCTCCTCCTGAAAAGCCTCGCAAACTGCCTTGCCGAAGCCTTTACGGAAGAAGTCCACCGGAAGGTTTGCCCGGAAAAAAGCCGGGGCATCCGTCCTGCCTTCGGGTATCCTGCCTGCCCCGATCACCAGGACAAGGGGATCGTCTTCAAGCTGTTACAGGCCCGGGAGCGGTGCGGTTTGGAATTAACCGAATCGGCCATGATTTTTCCCGCGGCGTCAACCTGCGGTATGTTCTTTTTTAATCCCGCTTCTTATTATTTTGGAACCGGCCCCGTAGGGGATGACCAGTTGCGGGATTGGGCGGAGCGGAAGGGCATTAGCGCCGCGGAAGCCCGCAAACGGATAGGCAGAATTTAGCGGGCTAAAAGCCGAAGGCCCTGTCCGCCCGGCCGGCAAACCAATTCAGCATAGCCTCCGCCCGGTTGGAAAAGGATCGGCCCACCCGGTCCTTCATGCCCGGCAGGGAGGCCGCCCGCGCCATGGAGTTGAGGTACAGGAGCAGGTATTCTCCGGCGTCTAAAACGGCGACCACCGAACGGAGCTTGTTCCGTCCCACCGCGGGGATGATCCCCGCCTTCATGGCCGTAAGGTTCTGCTGGACAAAAACCAGGGACTCCTCCCGGATATGGTAGGTGTATTGATACAGATTGTCCCCGAAGGTCAGGTCTTTTTGCCGGGCGTAAAGGGTGATTTCCGCGGGAAGCGGCAAAGAGGGGGTTCCCGCGGCCGGCCCGTAGGCGGGATCCGCCAGGGGGTTCCGGGTATCGGGCCCGTCAATAATTACGGAACTTTCGTAAAAGGTCCGCATGGTTTGGCGGCTGGCAGAATAATACTGAATCCCCGTCAGGGTGCTTAAGGCCAGGGCTTCATTAAAAAGGGCTTCCCGTTCCGCCTTGCTCCAATAACCGGAGCCGGCGGGTTTTTTATAGAGGGAAAGGCGCTCGACAAAAAGGCTGGGCTCCAAATCTTCCCTGATGTCCGTGATAAGCCGGCGAAGAAAGTTGTTTTGGGGGATTAAAAGCGGGGGAGAATCCTTAAATTGCACTTCCGTCAGGGTTTCTCCCTGAATCAAAGCCCCGGCCCGTTCCCGTCCCGCCAGGTCTTCTAAAGAAACGGAAAACCCCGGCGCCGCCGCCAGAAAAAGAAAAAAAACGGCCCAGGGGACAAAAAATTTTTTGACCATTATCTGCCTATGATGCTTATCACAGCGGTTCTTTAACGCATGGTTCCCCGGTAATAAACCCGCACCTGCCGGTAAAGACCGTCCCCCTCGCTTTTGGTCTCCACATCGGCGATGTCATTCAACGTCGTGTGGATGAGCCGGCGGTCAAAGGGGTTCATGGGCTCCAGCAGTATGGAACCCCGGTTTTCCCGGACCCGGTCCGCCACGGTATAGGCCATGCGAACCAGCGATTCCTCCCGGCGTATGCGGTAATTTTCACTGTCCAGGATGACCCGTATATCTTCCCGGCCCAGCCTTCCCGCATAGATATTGACCAAAAGCTGGAGGGCGTCCAGGTTTTTGCCCTTTTTCCCAATTAAGATGGAAGAATATTCCGAATCAATTTTAAGGCCGATCTTGTGTTCTTCCCGGAAGAGGATCGATACCTTTCCCCGGTAACCCATCCGTTCGATGAGCTCCCCGATAAAATCGAGCAGTTTCTGTTCAAAGTCGTTTTTTGCGTCGGGATCGCCGAATATTGCTTTACTCAAAGGCTCGGCGGAATAAGCGTTTTCGTTTTCTTCTTCCCCGGCGTCCATAGTTTCCGCAAGCTGCTGGTTGGTATGGACCCGAATTTTTACAAAGCCCTTTTTAAATAGCCCCGCCCGCTGGGCCTCCAGGATTTCCACATCAAAATCATCCTTTTCAAGCCCAAGCTCTTCCGCCGCCCGATCAATCGCTTCTTTTTCAGTACGGCCTTCAAATTCATACATCATACGCGCTCCTCGCGAAAGAAATAGTGAGGCTGTTCCAAAAACTGAAGTTTTGGAACAACCTCAATTTGTCATTTTAAAAACTAAAAACGCCCTACTTTTTTTTCTTTTTTTTCGGCATTGTCCGGGGCGCTATTACCGGCCCATGGTTTGAACTGGCAATAGCCGCCCGTTTTGGAGCCAGATATTTATTGATAATAAGCTGTTGCGCCATGGTTAAAACATTTGACATGATCCAGTACACCAAAAGGCCGGAAGGCACATCGTAAAGGATAAAGAAAAAAACGATTGGCATGGCGTAGAGCATTATTTTCATTTGCGAATTTCCCTGCTGATCCGGAGTTTGGGTAACCTTTCCGTAAAGCAACTGGGATCCGACATACACAAAGGGCAAAATACGGATATCGCTCCACCCAAGGATGGGCAAGCGGACGGGGGCAAAATTCCAAACCGATTCCGGCAGGGAAAGGTCCGGAATCCAGCCCGGAATAAACATGGCCCCCCGGAGGTCGAAGTGGTTATTAAAAAGGCTGTACATGGCAAAAAAGATGGGAATTTGGAGAAGCATGGGGAGGCATCCCGACAGGGGGTTATAGCCTTCCTTTTTATAAAATTCCGCCATCTCCGCGTTCATCTTTTGGGGATTTTCCTTGTATTTTTCCTGAATTTCTTTAATTCTGGGGGACAGGGCCTGCATACGCAGGGTCGATTCGGAACTTTTTTTGGTAAGGGGGAAAAGCAGGACCTTAACCAGGAGGGTAAGCAGGATGATCGCTATCCCGTAATTGGGGATAATCCGGTAAAAGATCATGAGGAACCATTTTAACACGATCTCCAGGGGCGCCCAAAAGCCGGTACTCGCCACTTTAAGGAATTCCATGTCTTGAAGGCCGTAATCATTTTTTCCGGTATTGTAAATTCCCAGGGACTCCTGATTTTTCGGCCCCAGATAAAAACGATAGATATCTTCCGTCCGGGAACCGTTCAGGGCCGGGCGGATGAAATAAAGCCGGGAAGCGGAGGAAATGCCCGGTTCGGTTTTTGTTGAAAAGGCCACATCGTACTGGGAAATATAGGGCACCCCGATGAGGGTGAAGTATTTTCCCGCGATAGCCGCCCAGGCGGGCCGGCTGCCGATGATAAGGGGGCCGCTGTTCCCGACCTTTTCCGTCCTCAGCTTGCCATTCACATAGGTATAATAGTTCCGGTATTCGTAACGCTGGTCCAGCTTTTCAAAACTTGGGCCGATTTGGGGGCCGAAACCCAGGGTATAGGCCGCCCCGTTAAAATCAAAGGAGGAGACCGAATTTCTCCCGTCCAGACTGACCGTCATCTCAAACATATATTCAGCGGGCTTAAATTCATACCTTTTGGTAAGCCGGAACCTGCCTTCCTCCCCGGCGTTCGCCCCGGAGGACAATACAAAATCCCGGTAAAATTCAAGGGAATATTCGGAGATCCGCCGCACGCTAAAATAGGAGCTTACCGGCCGGGTGTTGGCATCGCCAAAGGCTATGGTAAAAGCGCGGGAGCCCGCCGCCTCCGGCCCCCCGGCAAAGACCATTTCCACCGGTTCTCCCTGGTCATCGTGTTCCTTGAGTTTGTAGGAAAGGATATCCCCTCCGGCATTGCTTAATACCACCGTAATCAGGGCCGTATCTATGGTGATCCGCTCCTCGGCAACCGCGGCGGCTTTTCCCTGGTCCCCCCCTTCGGCTTCCGCGGAAAGGACCGGCGAAAGAGCCGGGGTTTCGGCGGAAGAGGAAGCTTCCGGCCCGGCGGACGATTCCGTTACCTGGGATTGCTCCCGCTCCGGCGCAACCGCCGCGGGGGGAGGAAAAAAAATTCCCTGGATAATATAAAAAACTGAAATAACCGCGATTGAAAGCACCACGGCCAATAATGTTCGCTTTTCCATGCGACTCCTCGCTAAGGTACCGGATCAAAACCGCCCGGA
>JAITRD010000167.1 GCA_031288575.1 Treponema sp.
TCGTTGTTAACGGTTACCGCTCCAAAATCCCCGGCGTAACGCAGATCCGCAAAAAGCGTCCCCGGCCCAAATTTCACCGCCCCTTGAACGCCCGCGGTGTATCCCACGGGCACGGTGGAATAGGAATAATACCGGTTCTCATCATCCACGTTGGTATGATACCGCATTTCCCCCAGGGGCGCCGCCACATATATTCCCGCCAGGGGCGAAAGCCGTACCGGGCCGGGTCTAAAATTCATTTTTATCACGAGGGGTACCATCAAAGAGAAGGCTCTGAAGTGTTCGTTTTCTATGGTGACGTTTATATGTTCCGAATTGTGGTTCCGGTAGACCAGGGTGTCCCCGGTAAAGAGGAGCTCAAGCTGCAGGGTAAACAGGGAATTGAAGTCTACGGAACCGAATATACCGCCTTCGATACACACGGCCCGGGCGTCCTGGCCCCGGTCCCCCTGGTACCACCGCCGGGAAAAGCCGGTCCGCAGGCCCAAGGAAAACCACGGTTCCTCGGGGAGGACTTCCGGTTCTTCGGCGATTGCTACCTCACGGATATGGGAAAAAAGCCATTCCACCAGCCCCGGCAAACTCAACAGGGCGTCGTTTGTATTTTCATAGGTCAAAATATCGGAGTAGATCATGGTGACGCCGGACATATCCCAGAGCCACAATTGCAGGTAATATTCCGGGGTCCTGCTGCCCATATATACGCCGCCGCTTAGGGCGTACCGGGCGCCGGCGGTCAAATCCTGGCTCGGGGGCATATCCATGGGGACCGGCACCCCCGCCTGGGTAAAGGCTTCCCGCTGTATCGGCTGGGGGCTGTACTTTTCAAGGGCGGCTACCGCGTCTATGATCCCCTCGTAAAACTGCTGGGCCATAGGGGTTTCGTCCCTCCCCAGGGGAAGGATCGCCACCGCGCTTTCCACCGGGGCAGGTTCCCCGGCGGGCTCGGCCGGCCCGGTTTGGGCAAAACCCAGGGAAGGCAATAGCGTTAAGCCGATTATAACGTAAAAAACCATCCCCCTGACGGGGAATTTCCTTGTTCCGGACGGTCCGGATCGATGGCTATTCATGGCTGCCCCCCGCTTTTTCTTGTAAATAACCCAAATTCATACCCCACGGTGAAGGATAGCATGCTCCGTTTGTAGGTTTTTTGCTTCTCGTTCCACGTCGTCGGCTCTCCCCGATCGTCGCTGTACCGGAGATCGGCAAAGAGCATGCCGGGCCCCCATTGTACCGCGGCGCTTAGGCCGCCCATCAGCCCGAAGGGCGGGAAAACCCCGTAGTCCAAAGATTTTTCCTCGCCATCCAGGGAATTGTCGATCTGGAGCTTCCCCAGGGCGGCGATGTAATAAACGCCGAAAAACGGGGATATCCGGAATTTACCGGGGTAGAGATTCAGCCTGAGGGACAGGGGAACCTGCAGGAAAGAAGAGGTATAATCCAACCTATACGACTCAACTTGGCCGCCGGCGTTACGGGTATAGTGCGTTCGGGAGGCATTATCCCGGGTAAAAAGCACCTCTCCCTGGATGCTTAAATAGGGCAGAATCTGCAGGTTCGCCTGGACAGCCGCGTCAAAAGAGACAACCTGGGTGTCGTTCCCGGTATAGTGGATGTCCCCCGGGGGGATATAAAAGCGCATGGACGGTCCCGCCCGGGCGCCAAGATACAGCCACCGGTTGGTATAATCGACCCGCTCCGGTTCGTCCGGGGCCGCGTCCGATTCCCCGGTACCGTAACGTCCGGTTTCAATCAACTCCTGGGTCTGGGCATCCGCGGTATGGGGCGCGGGCCAGAACAACAGGGCCGCGAACAACAAAACCGAAACCGCCGGAATCCTCCGCCGGGAATATTTTTTCATGGAACCACCTCCGTTTTTCCAATTCGCGGGAACTCGTTTTCAAAACCCGGTTACCGCGACCCTACGGCCCTGGGCCAAGGGTCCAATGAAACTGGTTCTGCAAAAACGATACGCTCTAAAGTAAGCCGGCTTGTTTTTTCCTCCCCTCACGGGAACATTCCCGGAAATTGAAATTGCCGGTCTCCGTTTCAAAAATTCATTGTTTAGGTATTTCGCCGGTACTCCTCTTATAGATATTCATTCGGAATTATTGTTTTTTTTGGAGTTTCTGTCAAGGTCTTGGCGTTTTTTCCAATAATTTGTATAATTATACGGCGCTTCCCAAGCGCCGGTTTTGAGCCGGTCCGCCGCTATAAATTTTTGGGATCGATGAGGCTTTCCCAAAACTTCAGTTTTGGAAGACAAGCTGAGCTTGTCAAGCGACGCTTGTCAAGCGACGCTTGTCAAGCGGGTTCAAGCTGAGCTCTATCATATATATTGAAGGGAGGTTCCCATGATCCTCTATGATCCCGCCCTTACCGTGGACTTTCGGGAGTACGGCGTCATGCTGCCGATTGCGCCGGACCGGGCGGGCCGGGTGGTTGAATTTCTTAGGAGCCGGGCCGGGGGGAACCTTTCCGCCTTTCCCGGGCCGGTTTTGGATATCCCCGGCGGCCTGGGGATGCCGGGGATGGAGGGGCTCGAAGGCCGCTTTGTCCCGGAACGGCGGGATCTGGAGCGGGTGTTCGCGGGGGAATTTGTGGCCCGCCTCTATGGCGAGGGGCTCTCCGCCGCCCTCTTTAACGCCTATGAACTCTTAGACCCCCAGGGCAGGCCCCACCGGTATGAGCCGGACCAGGCCAAAAAGCCTCTGACCGGCCTTTTTGAAAGCATCCTCAACCAGGCCGGGGGAACCTACCTGGCCTGCCGGCTGGCCCTCGCCGGGGCAATACCGGGGTTCTGCTATTACCTGGGAGGCGGCATGCACCACGGCCGGTACGACGCGGGGGCGGGGTTCTGCCTGGTCAACGACATTATGATCGCCGCCCGGAAACTCCAGGCCGAGGGGCTAAGCCGGCGTATCTGGGTGGTGGACGTGGACGCCCATAAGGGCTGCGGCACCGCGGAGCTGGTGTCTTTTGCCCGCGCCCGGGGAGAGCTGGGCAAAACGGCCGGGCTGGAGATCCTCACCCTTTCGATCCACATGGCCGCGGGGTGGCCCCTTGACGGGGAGACCCTTCGGGACGCCCTGCCCGGCCGGGCCCCCCGCGTCCCCTCGGACGTGGAGATTCCCCTGGAAGCGGGGGACGAGGCGGCCTATGTCCCGAAACTTGCCGAGGGCCTTCACGCGCTGGAAGCCCTGTCCGGGGGCCAAAAATCGGATCTGGCCATCGTGGTGGACGGGGCCGACCCCTACGAACACGACGGCCTCCCCTCCAGCGCCCTCCTCAAATTAACCCTGGACCAATGCGTTGCCCGGGATTGGCTCATCTATACCTTTTTGCGGGACC
>JAITRD010000188.1 GCA_031288575.1 Treponema sp.
AATTCCCTAAACCTCCACTGTATCGGAGGCAGAAAAGGGCTGACCAGGGAGATCGGCGCCCCGGATATCAACCGGCCGGGGCTTCCCCTTTTGGGGTTCTACGAATCCTTTGCCTTTGAACGCATACAGCTTTTCGGCCGGGGAGAAGTCGCCTGCCTCAGAAAACTTTCCGGGGAAGGGAAAACCGATACCATTGAAAAATTGTTTGCCTATCCTATCCCCTGCTGTGTTTTTACCCATAACCTGACCCCGAACCGGGATTTTTTCGACGCCGCCGAAAACGCCCATTGCCCCGTGCTCCAGACGGATCTGACGACCACCGAATTTCACGCCCGGCTTATGCGGATCCTTTCGGATATTTTTGCCCCCCGGCAGAACGTCCACGGGGTCCTGGTAGAAGTTTACGGCCTCGGAATCCTTATTTTGGGAGATTCGGGGGTGGGAAAAAGCGAAACCGCCCTGGAGCTCATAAAACACGGGCACCGCCTGGTGGCGGATGACGTGGTGGATCTCCATTGTACCAACGGCAATATTCTCATGGGGGCCGGGGCAAATAAGATTATCGGCCACCACATGGAGATCCGCGGGCTTGGGATCATCAATATCACCCATCTTTTTGGCGTGGGAGCCATCCGGGACCGGAAACAGATCCAGCTTGTGGTGGTCCTTGAAGAATGGGATTCCAAAAAGATGTACGACCGCTTGGGAACCGAAGACAAATATATGGAATTCCTGGGGGTAAGCATTCCAAAACTGGAAATCCCCGTAAAACCCGGGCGGAATATTCCGATTATCATTGAAACCGCCGCCATGAATGAACGGCTGAAAAAAATGGGCTATAACGCGGCCAAGGAATTCAACCAGAACATTTTAAAGTGGATCGAAAGCGATGCTGTCCGTTCAGTGTATTTCGGTACCGAAGACATAATTTAACCTAGGATCTTTGTATGACAGAAAAAGTAATAACCATAAAAAACCGGGCGGGAATTCATGCCCGCCCGGCGGCAATGCTGGTCCAGGCCACTAAGGATTTTAAATCGGCGGTTTATTTTGAAAAGGACAACGACCGGATCAACGCAAAATCAATTATGGGGATCATTACCCTGGGCGCCGCTTACGGGGCCGAAATACGGATTATTGCCGAGGGGGAGGATGAACAGGACGCGGTAGACGCCCTGGTCCGTCTTTTCGAGTCCAAATTTGAGGAAGAGTGAAAACCCTGCGGGTCCAGCCCGAATCTTCCATTATTAATGTCGGCGGATTGGTTCTTATTTACCTCCTCCTCTGTGTTCTGACGGTCCTTTTTGCCCAGGCTTTTTTTTCCGATATCCTGCAAAACGGGAAAATTCCGGGGCTGCTTAACCTGGTCATCTTTTTTACCATCCCCGCGGTTCTTTTGGTTTTTCTGGCAATTTCGGTTTTAAACCTTGCCCGGGATCTTATCGCCCGCAGGACCGGGAGCAAATTTCAGGCCCGGCTTCTGGCTTATTTTATCATTGTCGTTTTTTTTGCCGCCACGCCGGTAACAATCATTACCATCCATGCCGCGATGGAAGCGATGCGTTTCCTGAAACCCATCAATATAGGGGCCGCCTTGAACGCAGCTGAAATTTTCGCCCTGGACAGCTATACCCTCCACACGGAAAAACTGGCGGCCCTGGTCCGGGATCCTGCCCTGGACCTCTCCCCCGGCGTTTCCGCAATGGAGGCCCTTCCCCGGGAAATTGCCGGGATCCAGGATTTTTTTTTGCGGGAAGATGAGACCTGGGAAAGCGGCGACTTTCAGGGGGACGGGGGGAGGATCCTGCAATCCCCGCCGTCCCTGACCGGCGGCTTTGTTTCCCGGGAAATGCCCCGGGACAGGGACACTATCCGGTATGTCATCCTCCCGGAGCCGGGGATTATCCGGGTCCTCAGTTACGATCTGGGAGAGGGTTTTGATGAAACCCGGGAAATTCTGGAAAATGAAGCCCTCCGCTTTGAAATTCTTGATTCCCTAAAGATCAATTTGCTTCCCCTCCTCATCATCTATTACGGGATCTTCTTTTTCCCTACCCTGCTCATGACCCTCATTATCGCCATATCCTTTACCCGCCGGGTTACCAAGCCCATTGTGGATCTTACCGAAGCGACCCGCCGGGTAGCGGCGGGGGATTTTTCCATCCAGCTTTTGGCCCGCCAGGGGGATGAACTGGGCCGCCTTATCGGTTCTTTTAACGCCATGGTGCAGAATCTGGAAAAATCCCAGACCGCCCTGGTTAAGGCGGAGAAGACATCCCTCTGGCAAAGCATGGCGGAGCAGCTTGCCCATGAGATAAAAAACCCCCTTACCCCCATCAAGCTTTCGGCGGAGCGGGTATTGCGGCGCTGGAGGAACGAGCCTGAGGGGATAGGCTTGATCCTTGAAGACTCCATGTTTGCCATTATCCAGGAGGCGGAAAATCTCTCGACCCTGCTCACCGAATTCCGTACCCTTTCCCGGCCCATGGAACCCTCCCAGACCTGGACCAATCTGCGGAACCTGGCGGAGGAAATCATTATCCCCTACCGGACTTCCTACCCCCAGGTCAGCTTTAACCTCTATATAGGGGAAGATATCCGGGTAAAGGTGGATAAGTACCGTTTGTCCCAGGTCATTACAAACCTTATCATTAACGGAATAGACGCCATGAACGGGGCCGGTTCTATTGAAATCAGGACGGATCTTGTAAAAAAACGGGAGAGCCGTTATTGTAGATTAGGTATTAAAGATACGGGAAAGGGTATCTCAAAAGCAGATAGTTCCCAAATATTTACTCCCTATTATACTACCAAAGAATCCGGTACCGGTCTTGGACTTTCTATTGTCGAGCGGATTGTAAACGATCACGGCGGAGCCATCTGGTTTAATTCGGCGGAGGGGATGGGAACCACCTTTTTTATTGACCTGCCGGTGGAGGAAACGCCGGACGGGGAGGAGAAAAGCCCCCGGGGGGAAAGTCCAGCGTTATGACGAATATACTGATTATCGACGATGAGCCGGGAATCCGGAAAACCCTCGCGTCGATTTTAGAGGACGAAAAGTATAAGGTTTTTACCGCCGAAGACGCGCTTTTAGGATTGGAGATTTTGAGCCGGGAAGATATTAGCCTGATCTTCCTGGACGTGCTCCTCCCCAAAATGGGAGGCATGGAAGCCCTGGAACAAATCCGGAAAGACTGGCCTGAAATAGAGGTGGTAGTTATTTCCGGCCACGCCAATGTGGATATGGCGGTCCGGGCGGTGAAATTGGGGGCCTTTGACTTTATGGAAAAGCCCCTCTCCCTGGACAAGGTTCTGACAATATGCCGGAATGCCCTGGCAATCCGGCATTTGCGGGAAGAAAACCGGCGCCTTAAAAAAAAATCCCTCAGCCGGGACGAAATAATCGGCATAAGCCCGGAGATCGAACAAATCCGGAGGGTGATTAAACAGGCCGCGTCAAGCGACGCCAGGATTCTTATCAGCGGAGAAAACGGCACCGGCAAGGAACTGGTGGCCCGGGCCATTCATCGCCTTTCCGGCCGGGCGAACCGGGCCTTCGTAGAGGTTAACTGCGCGGCCATCCCCGATTCCCTCATTGAAAGCGAGCTTTTCGGCCATGAAAAGGGGGCTTTTACCGACGCGGTTTCCACCCGCAAGGGCCGGTTCGAGCTTGCCGGCGGGGGGAGCATCTTCCTGGACGAAATCGGGGATATGTCCGCGGTTGCCCAGGCTAAGGTTCTCCGGGTCATTCAGGAACAAAAGTTTGAGCGGATCGGCGGCGAAAAAACCCTGGACATCGACGTGCGCATCCTGGCGGCGACCAACAAAAACCTGGAAGCGGAATGCGCCGCCGGCCGTTTCCGGCAGGATCTTTTTTTCCGGCTCAATGTTATTCCCATCAGACTGCCCCCCCTGCGGGAACGGGCCGGCGACATACCGGTGCTGCTCAGCCATTTTCTTTCCGAGGCGGGGGAGGAACAATATGACTTCGACGAGGCGGCCCTGGAGGCCCTGAAATCCTATAATTGGCCGGGAAATGTCCGGGAACTCAGGAATTTGGCCGAACGGCTCCGGGTAATGTATCAGGGCTGCCGGATCGGGGAGGAACTCGTTACGGATCTGCTGCAAAAGATCCCCCGGGCCTTCGGAACCCAGGGGGCCGAGGAAAAAACCCTCCCCTCCCCCGGAACGGAAAGCCGGTTTCCCCCGGCGCTCTTCAATATGCATTTTAACGAGGCGAGGGAGTTGTTTGAAAAATCCTATTTGGAATTTCAACTTTCCCAAAACAATGGTATTATATCTCGAACCGCGGAGGCAATCGGAATCTATCCAAGCAACCTCCACGCTAAATTAAGAAAATACGGCATAAGGACAGAACGATGAAAGATCTTACCCAAAGGCAACAGGCAGTATTGTTCTTCATCGCGGAGTACGTTAATAGTCACGCCTATCCCCCTACTATCCGGGAAATCGCGGAACATTTTTCCATTTCCGTGAAGGGCGCCCATGATCATATAACGGCTATTAAAAAGAAGGGGTATATCAAACAGGGGGATAAAAGCCCCCGGACCCTGGAAATTGTCAAGCGCGGGGAGGATGAACGGGAGGGGGTTATTGAAATTCCCATTTTGGGGACCGTTGCCGCGGGACGGCCCATCCTTACGGAGGAAGATCAGGAGGGTTCCCTCCTTTTGCCCCTGTCCCTGGTAAAAAAGGAGAAGGATTATTTTGCCCTCAAAGTCAGGGGAGAATCCATGACCGGAGCCGGAATTGTAGACGGCGACATGGCAATTATTGAAAAACAAGGGATGGTCCTGAACGGGGAAATCGCGGTAATCGTAGTGGACGAAGCGGTAACCCTGAAGCGGTTTTTTAAAGAGCGCAACCGGATACGGCTGCAATCGGAAAATCCCGAGTATTCGCCTATGTACAGCCAGGATGTGCGGGTTTTGGGAAGGCTCGCCTTTATCTTCCGTTCCTACTAAAATGGCTAAAGGAAGCTGCTTTCTTTTCCTGGGCCCCGAATTGGGAGAAAAACAGGAGGCAATTAACAAACTCCGGCGGGATTTAAAAAAAGACGGGCCGGGGCTGGAAGAAAGCTCTTTTTACGCCGGGGAAAAAACGGCGGCGGAGATAGTGGCAATCCTGCGCAACGGTTCCCTTTTTTCCGACAAGCGGCTTTTTTTTATTAAAAACGCGGAAGTTTTAAAAAAAAGCGAAGATGTCGATCTCCTTGCCTCCTACATGGAATCCCCCCAGGAAGACACGGTTTTGGTTTTGATCTCCGAAAATCCCGGTTTGGACAAGGGGCTGGAAAAACCGGTGCCCAAAGAGGGAAAGCGGATCTTTTGGGAACTTTTTGAGGACCGGAAAGGGCCCTGGGTAACATCCTTTTTTGAACGCTCAGGCTGCCGGATAGGGGAAGACGCGGCAGAGGCCGTCCTCGAGATGGTGGAAAACAATACCGAGGCCCTAAGGCGGGAATGTTCCCGGCTCATCCTTTTTCTGGGCGGCAAGGGGGAGATTACCGCCGGGGACGTGGAAAAATGGCTTTCCCATACCCGGGAAGAATCGGCCTTTACCCTCTTTTCCCGGATTGCCGAAGGGAATTTTGAAAAAAGCATCGAGTCCCTGCATATCCTCCTGGGGGCAAAGGAAAGCCCCCCGGCTATCCTGGCGGGGCTTTCCTGGTGTTTCCGAAAACTGGCCGCCTACCTTTCCCTGGTTGAAACCGGCGGCGCCGATGAATTTTCCATGAAAAAAATCGGCCTCGCCTCAGCCAAAGTCCGCAGGGATTATGTTCAGGCGGCGCGGCGTTATAATCTGGCGGAGACCAGCCGCTGTTTGTCCCTTATCGCCGAATATGACATCCTGCAGCGTTCCGCCGGGGCCGGCCTTGAGGGGATCATAATGGACACCCTCCTCTATAAACTCCGCGCCCCCTGAAGTCTTTTACTCCTCCTCATGACTGTACCACTCCAGCCGGCGGGTGAGGAACATGACCAGGGCGATGATAAGGAAGGTGCCGACGGAACCGATGAGCAGGGCATAGGATTCGGCGTTTAATACCGCGTAGAGGAGAACATAGGAGACGGTTACTACCAGGCCCATGTACCAGCTTTTGTTCTTCGAGGGCAGCAGGGAACGGGAATAGAGGGTCAGCAGGATCGTTACCGCCAGGGCGGCGGCAAGATAGGCCGCGTAAAAGGGTATCTGTTCGGAGAGGGAAAGCAGGAGCAGGTAAAACACGGCGTTGCCGATGCCGGAAAGCAGGTAGGGCACGGGATGGATGGGGTGTTTGGTAAATATTTCCAGCAAAAACAGGGTAAGAAAGGGGACAATTAAAAAGAGGACCGCGTATTTAACCGCCCTGGTGTTCAGGGCATAGGTATCTATGCCGCGGAAAAAATTGACCCCGAAAAGCGACCCGTCATAGCCGTATTCGCCCGTATCGTATTTTTTGAGAAAAAGCGGTATGTCCCGGCTCAGGTAGCTGATATCCCAGGCCGCGGAAAAACCGGCGTCCCCCACAGCCGATTCGTTGGGCAGGAAGGCCCCCTGGAAGGACGGGGAAGGCCAATCGGAGGCAATGCTCACATGGGTGTCCTGGGCCACGGGCAGCACCCGGATTAACTGCCCTCCCTGGATTTCGAGGCTGATGGCAAAGTCCGTCTCCTTATCTGCTTCAAGCCGGGGCAGGGCCGCGTTGATGCCGCCCCCGCCGGAGCGCCGGTAGCCGCCATAACTGAACAGGCTGTGCCCCTTGTTCCCGGGCTGGAAAAACAGTTCATCCCTTCCCCAGCTTGAGGCGTTTATCCTCCGGATCCCCTTCTGGCCGGAAAGGGCGATAACCAATTCCGCCTGGCCGGCGGCAATAGTTTCCCCGGGAAGCAGCCCCGCTATAGCCGGGGCGGGATCAAAGCTGCCCCTGAGCGTAAGGGTGCCGGAAAAAAGGGGCACCGAAAAAATACCCCGGCGGCGCACCTCGGTTTTAAAAACCCCGCTTATGTCCAATTTTTTGGGGCTTATCACCAGGGTAAAGGGGGTTTTTACCAGTTCCGCCCTTTCCCCCTCCTTTTCAGACCGGGTAATAAACTCCTCGGTTTTTACCCCGGGGATCGTTATGACAGGCCCCGCCGCGATAAGCTCCCTTCCCCAGGCCTCCATAATGTCCGATTCGGCCTCGCCGGCGGTTCTTCCCCGTTCATTCACCAGGGAGCGGATCATGCCCAGGGGTATGAGCAAAAGCAGCACCAGCGCCGCCAGCAAAAGCACCTTAAAGGTGTAACCCCGGGTAAATTCTTTAAAGGAAGATTTTTTGGCCTTGTCCATGGGATTCTCCTGAAGGGCAGTATAACCCGGCGGGGGTATTTTGGGCTACAAATACGGCTGAATTGTTATCAAAAAATTAATGGCTTTAAAGCAATCACCAGCTCCGCCCCGTATAAAAAGCGGAGGTTCCTTTTCATGGATCATACATTATTATCTCCCCTGGCCGACGACGTGTTTAAAGCCATCTTCGCCGACCAGCGGAACATCGACAACCTCGCCGCTCTCCTCAGGCCCGTCACCCGCCTCCCCGATCTAAACTTGACCCACAATTCAGGCAGTAAATTTATTACTCCCGAGGCTGTTACCCCCTTTTAGGCTAAAGTTGCCCCACTTTGCTTGAGCAAGTCCGCAAGGGAGGGGGAAAGGCCGGGAAAAACATTTGGAATTCCCCGCCGGAGCGTATCGAAGATAGCGGAGGCGGACTCTACAAGCGTTTTTCCCGGCATTTTCCCCTCCTTTGCGGAAATTACTCAGAATTTTGTGGGTCAAGTTTAGCTCCCCGATATTGAAGTCCAGGTCTGCCGCCAGGCCGCCATCCGGCAGCGGATTCTCTACTATATGGCCCGGCTGATCGCGGATCAGATCCGGAAGGGGGACCAATACGAAGGGCTGCGACAGGTGATCATGGTCATCATCTGCGATCACATCATTCTGGAGGAGGCCGGGCGGTACCTCAACACGTTTTTTCTAAGGACTGAAGGGAGCGAAATACGCTTTACGGATCTGGTAAAAATTATTACGATAGAGTTACCGAAGGTACCGCGGGAACGGGACGGGGATGCGGCGTGGCCCTGGGCGCGTTTTTTCATATGCCGGAGTGAGAAGGAGTTTGATATGCTGGCGAAGGAACACCCCGAAGTGGGGAAGGCGGTAGGGACGCTAAAAAAGATGAGTTTAGGGGAACAGCTTCGGGAACTGATGTTTCAAGAGACGGTACGGACAGCCGACCGTCTTGCCCGGGAGTCCTATGTCCGGGAGGTTCAGGAGAAAAGCAGGGAGAAGGGCCTTCAGGAAGGTAAGGAGGAAGGCCGTAAGGAAGGCAAGGAAGAAGGCAGAGAGGAAGGCCGCAGGGTAGAGCGGGAAAAGGCATTCCGGGAGAAGCTGGAGGCGGCCCGGAAGCTCAAAGCGGAGGGGCTTTCCGCGGACCGTATTGCGGACATTCTGGAATTGCCGCGGGAAAGGGCGGAAGAGGCATAACCCGAAAAGGTTATATGAACGAAGCGGATCCCGGGCAGGCTGCCGGCGCGGCGCCTGAAGGGCGGTTGGGCCGGCCTATTCCCCCGCCAGGGCCTCCACGGGATCCAGCCTGGCCGCCCGGATGGCCGGGTGGAGGCCGAAGAAGATGCCCACCACCGCGGAAAAGATAAAGGCGATGAGGCAGTTC
>JAITRD010000290.1 GCA_031288575.1 Treponema sp.
GGTTAAGGCCTGTGTACCATATCTGATCGTGCTTGTTATTGCGCTGTTGCTCATATCTTACATAGAGCCGATCCCGATGACCCTTGCAAATCTCATTGGCGGCTGAATCGAGAAGCGGCGTTCAATAGGCAGGAGGCAAAATGAACAATACGGGGGCTGCCTATCGGCATGACGGAGATACACGGTTACGAAAACCCCTCCGCCTTCCAAAACTATCGTCGGTATGGAATTTGAAATAATAAATTCGTTATTGAAAATAAAATTTCATTGTTAGTAACGAATAATTATCATACAATCAAGGCCGGAGGCGGAAGGATACAAAAAATCACCGTATGGTTTCCTCAGATATTGTCAACAGACTTGAGGGAGCCCCGGCAGTCTGTTGCACTTGTGGATTTTTTGCATGTTCATGCAAAAAATCCCGAGCAACGGCCATGCTTTCGGCGCCTGTACGGTATAAATATTCATTTCATGAATATTTATACCATTTTATGCGCGAAGCGCAACAAACTCCCCGTTGGGTTTTCACGGGCTTCGGCGCGGCAGCCGGAGCGAACCGCTAATTCTTTGTAATATAAAGAATTACGACAAGGCGGCTTTCCCCGGAGGGTTAAGCAGATGCCGAAAATTTGAAATTTTTAGAGCTTTCCTTTGTATTTTTCATGATTTTTCAAAAAAAATACCGCTTGAGAAAATAATTATGATCCGTGCCGCATTATGGCACGATTCCTGCTGTTTAATTTAAAGATAAATTTTTATCATATTTGAAGAAGGGTATCGGGTTATGAATCTCATCGAACGGTATTTGGCAAAAGCCGCCGATCTTGACAAGGTAAACGCGGGGATGGATATTCACTGCAGGGTCAGTTATGTGGCGGCCCATGACGTAACCGCCCCCATTGCCATCAAACAGTTTCGGGAAATCAAGGTAAACAAGGTCTTTGATCCCGGCCGGGTCATCCTGATCGTGGATCATATATACCCGGCGGCCACGGAAAAAGCCCGGGATAACGTCTGGGCGATGACGGATTTTGCCCGGGAATTCGGCCTTTCCCTTTACCAGCGCGGCGAGGGGGTCATTCATCAGCTCATGTATGAAAAACACCGGGCCGCGCCGGGGGAACTGGTAGTCATAGCTGATTCCCATACCTGTACCTGCGGCGGTTACGGGGCGGTCGGTATCGGCGTCGGTTCCACGGAAGCCGCGGCTGCAATGGCCACCGGCCGGCTGGAACTGGAAGTTCCCGCGGTAGTCCAGGTATACCTGGAGGGCAAACCCCGGGCCAATGTCTTCGGCAAAGACCTTATCCTTGCCCTTGGCCAGATTTTCGGCGTCAATTATTTAACCGACAAGGGCCTCCTTATTACCGGACCCGGCGCGGGATGTTTTTCCACCGCGGAACGGATGACCGTGTGTAATATGGGAACCGAGCTTGGCAGCATGATTACCCTTTTCGGGGGGCAGGAAAGGGAAACCGATGTGGAAGAAACCAGAACGATCGATTTATCTGAGTTAAAACCCAAAATAGCCCGGCCCTTCTCCCCCGCCAATGTCTGCGATGTAGAGGAGATAGCGGGCATTCCCATCACCCAGGCAGTGGTAGGAAGCTGTACCAATGGCAGGGAAAACGACATGGAGGAAGTGGCGAAGGTTTTGAAAAATAATCCGGTCCATCCGGATGTAAATATGCTGGTGGTGCCCTCTTCAAAAAACGTGCTGGATATCATGGAACAAAAAGGGTGGTGCAAAATTATCCGGGAAGCGGGGGCCACCATCCTGAACCCCGGCTGCGGCCCCTGTTTCGGCGCCCATGAAGGGCTTATCAGCCGGCGGGATGTGGTGGTGAGTACCACCAACCGGAATTTCCCCGGCAGAATGGGGGCAAACAAGGGACAGGTATACTTGTCCTCTCCGGCTACCGCCGTTGCCAGCGCGGTGGCCGGAAAAATTGCCGTCCCCGCGGAATAGACTGTTATGTGGAGGAAAATATGAATAGTATTAAAGGTAAGGTGCTTATTCTGGGTGATAATATAGATACGGATCAAATTTTGCCGGGTTACGCGATGGCCGAACCCTTCAACCAACTGGGGAAATTTGCCATGGCGGGGTGTCCTGAACTTGACTTTGCCCATCGGGCCCAAGGTGGCGATATTCTGGTGGCGGGGTGTAATTTTGGCTGTGGGTCCTCCCGGGAACAGGCGCCCATCGCCCTGAAAATGGCGGGGGTAAGCCTGGTAGTAGCGGTAAACTTTGCCAGGATTTTCCGCCGGAACGCGATTAATATCGGGCTGCCGGTCTACGTTGCGGATATTGTCAAACTGGTTCATAACGGGGAATTGATTGAAGTCGATATGGTTAACGGGATGATACATTGGGCCGGTAAAACCATAAAAACACCCCCCCTGTCGCCGGGGGTGTTGAAAACACTGGATTACGGCGGCCTGATTCCGCAGGTACGGGCAGAACTAAGCCAAGAATCGAAAAAATAATTTTCAAAGCGAAGGCAGGAAACAATGCAGGAAAAAACAAAACGGATCATCAAAGAAGATATTGAAACCATACGGGCCTATGCGGATGTGTTCGGCGTAGAAATGCCGGACATCGATTCGAAAGGTGAGGTAACGGGTCTCCCTGCCCCCTATCCCCGTGAAGTGGCCGGCGTGATAAGAAGCGGGTACCGCATCTATGAACTGGCACAGTTGGCGGAAAAACGGGGCTGGCCGGTGCAGAACCCCATCCTGGGCCGGAACACCGGGGAGGAAACCTTTAAGGAATCCGCCAACCTGTATGCCCAGGCGGAAAAACTGGACGAGACGCTCTTTCATTTTGTCCATTCCGAGGCAACCCGTCATATTGATCCCCTGAAGGGCCGGGAATTAATCGAACAGTCCCGGGGCAAGGGCGGCATCACCCCCAGGGGAGAGCGGGAATTTATTTTAATGGGCGGCGGTTCCCGGCATCCCCTTCGGATTAACGCCACCGGGGATACCCCTCATATCTCCATCCTGAATGCCCTGATTGCCGGTTTTGACGGTACGGATATAGGCCCGGTCATCCACGTTCATTTTGGGGGCCGGGGCATTCACGATTACAAGACCAAAGTGGTAAACGGTTACAAGGCCATCCGGATTTGTGCGGACAACAATATCTTTGTGCAGCTGGATTCCCACAAACACCTGAACAACATCGGCGGCACCGACGGCATGGCCCTGGCCATGTGTCTCCTGGCGGAAGGCCTGGCGGTTCACGCGGAGCTGCCGCCGGAACTATCCGCCATACAGATGAACATTGCGGGGATCAATATCTATGCGGATATGGCGATCATGCAGGCGATGAAAGAAACCATGTGGAGCAAATCGCTGATTGTGGTGCCCGAGACCTTCCAAAATCCGCCGGGTAATCTGGCGGCCGAAGCCGCCCACTTTGCCCGGATGGCGATTAACGCCAAGCTGGGAGGGGCCCATTTTTACCGGCCAAAGGCCGCGGAATCGGTGGGTATTCCCACCGGAGAATCTATGGGACAGGCCATTTGGGGCAGCCGCAATGTTTTTGACGGCATCTACAAACAACCTATCACCTCGCCGGTTATTGACGCCAGAAAAAAAGAGATACTCAACGAAGCTCTGGCGGTGCTGGAAGCGGCGCTGAAAATCAGGGACCTCAGCCCTGATCAGATTACACCGGACTTCTGGCGGCGCTGGAAGGATACGGAACTTATCGATATGATCGTAGAGGCGGGTAAAAGCGGCATTCTTGACTGCCAGCGGGCAGGGGGCTGGGATTTGAAACGGCACGTCAAGGTACACCGGGACTACGACGGGATCAGCCGCTATATCCGGGGTTTTACGCCCCTGGGCGTCGATCCGGCCAGGGTAGCGGTTTCCGTTGAGCATATCTCCGTAGAGCCGGAAGCCAAACCAACCAGAACCGAAAAAATTGTGCTTGGCACCGTCGGGGCAGACGCCCACGTACAGGGCATCAATCTTGTACGTGAAACATTCCAGCAGGCGGGGTACAACATCATTTTTCTCAGGGGCATGAACCTTCCCGAGACCGTGGCGGAAGTGGCCGCCGAGGCGGACGCTGATATTGTGGGGGTCAGTAATCTCTTGGGTCTGGGTATCTCCCTGTTTCCCCGGGTGAACCAACGGCTCCAGGAGTTGGGGCGGCGGAACAAGACCCTCCTTATCGCGGGGGGCCGCATCGCGGAAAAAGAAGAGGAACACGCCATGTACGAGGAAAAAATCGCCAAGGAAGGGGTAGATTTCCTGGGTGTGGACGCCTTTTTCGGCCCCGGATCGGATACCCAAAAGATCCTGAGCGATACTGAACGTCTGTTACAAGAAAAGAAGAAAGCCGTCGGGGCCTCATGAGCCCTGAAGGGATATTGTTTTTATTATGGAGGATGATATGCGGGATGATATGCGGGATGTGGATTTTTTCAGGGTTCCCTGTGTGATTATGCGGGGAGGAACCAGTAAAGCGCTTTTTCTGAAAGAGAATGATCTGCCCCGGGACAAGGCGGTGAGAGACAAAATAATTTTAGCCCTCTTCGGCAGTCCCGATGTCCGCCAGATCGACGGTCTGGCCGGCGCGGATCCCTTGACCAGCAAGCTGGCTATTATCGGCCCGCCCAGCCGGGACGATGCCGATGTGGACTATACCTTCGGCCAGGTAAGCATTACCGATTTGGTTATTGACTACAGCGGAAACTGCGGAAATATCTCTTCCGCAGTCGGCCCCTTCGCCATTGATGAATCAATGGTCCGGGCGGTTGAAGGTCTTACCACGGTACGGATACACAACACCAATACGGGGAAGATCCTGACGGCGGAGGTACAGGTTAAAAACGGCAAAGCCGCGGTAACGGGCCCCTGCCGGATTGACGGCGTACCCGGAACTTCGGCGCCGATTATGATGAACTTTGCCGCCACCGCAGGTTCATCCACGGGGAAACTGCTGCCCACGGGCAAGCCGGTGGATACCATTGAAACCAGTAAAGGCCCTCTTGAGGTTTCAATGGTGGATGTGTCCAATCCCTGTATTTTCATCCGGGCGAAGGATGTCAATATGAAAGGAACCGAGAACCCCGATGAAATCAACGGTAATAAGGATCTGCTGAATTATCTGGAAGAAATCCGGGCAAAATGCTGCGTCATCATGGGCAAAGCAAAAACCCCGGAAGAAGCGACAAAATATTCCCCCGCCTTCCCCATGATCGCCTTTGTGGCGGAAGCCCAGGATTATACGGATTTTACCACCGGAAAAACCATCAGAAAATCGGATGTGGATTTTGTATCCCGGATGATGTTCATGCAGGTTCTGCACAAGACCTATCCGGGAACCGGCACCGCCTGTACCGGCGCGGCGGCAAAAATTTCCGGTACTATCGTCTACCAGGCAATTCCCCACATAGACAGCATTGAGACGATCCGCATAGGCCACCCCGCCGGGGTAATTCCCGTGGGCGCGGAGGTAAAAAACGGTGAAGTGAAAAAGGCGGCTATTGAACGCACTGCCCGCCGCCTGATGGAAGGCTATGCCTTCGTAGAAACAGCTAGGATTTATGGATAACGGACAGGCCGGAGCCAATGTGCTGGTCTATGACATAGGCAGTACCTACACCAAGACCGCGGCGTTCTTTCTAAACCCCCGGCAGACTGAACTGACTTTTTTGGGCAGGGGGCAGCATCCCACAACCCTGGAGAATGTGATGGAGGGCGCCGGCCGTGCCCGGCAGGCGGTTCTTGACCAGGGTATAGCGATCCACGAAGACGCCCGGTATTACGCCACCTGCAGCGCCGCAGGGGGGCTGCGGATGGTTGCCCTGGGTTTTATGCCCCGGGTAACCGCCAAGGCCGCCAAAGAAGTGGCTATGACCGCCGGCGCCCGGGTCATGGAGGTGATCTCCTGGGATGAGCCCCCCGAATACCGGGAAGAGGTGCTCCGGGAAATACGGCCGGACATCATCCTGCTGGCCGGCGGTACCGACGGCGGAGATCAGGACAGCCCCCGGGAAAACGCCGACATTATCATCCGGGTAAAAAGCAGGGCTATGGTAATCGTTGCCTGTAACAAAGACGCCCAGGCTGCGGTGGCCGCCCGTTTGAGTGAGGCGGGAATAAGCCATGTTCGGGTACCCAACATCATGCCGACGATTCACGAACTTACTATTAAACCCGCCCGGGAAGCGATCCATGCCCAGTTTATCAAACAAATCGTCAAGGCCAAAGGGCTTGACGATTTTCAGTCCATGCTGGCGGACAAAACCGTCATGCCTACCCCCGGCGCGGTTCTGCTGGCCGGTGAACTTTTTGCCCGGGGTACTCATGAACAGGAAGGCATAGGCGGCCTTCTGCTGATCGACATAGGCGGCGCCACCACCGATGTCCACTCGGCGCTGCCGGAACTGGAAGCGTTGAAACCGGAAGAACGGGGTCTGGTGATCAATAACGAAAAACAGTTTTCCTACCGTACCGTGGAAGGAAACCTGGGCCTGCGGGTAAGCGCCACCGGTGTGCCGGAAGCGGTGGGCCCTCCGGCAATTATCCGGGATCTGGAAGATCAGGAGCCGCCGGTTACGCCGGAAGAACTTGCCGGTTATACTGCCCGGCTGGAACAAAACCCCAATACCGTTCCCGCAAGCCCCCGGGAAGCCGCCATTGATCGCGCCCTGGCGGCTTCCGCCATGGTGATAGCCCTGCGCCGCCACGCCGGCCATCTGATCAAAGATCCTGACCCGGTGATGGGGGTGGCGGCGGGTACGCCGGTGGGCCGGGATCTGAGAAAGGTAGACCGGGTATTGGCGGTGGGGGGGATTTTTCTCCACACCGATCCGCCGCAGCGCCGGAAAATCCTGGACAAGGCGTTTGCCGATCCGGGAATTTCGCTGCTGCCCCGGTCCCCCGGTTTTGCCTTCGACGAACAGTATGTCTTATTTGCGATGGGTGCTTTATCCGCCCATTATCCCGAAGCGGTTTTTTCTTATTTGAAAAAACATATATCTTTTAGCGAGAAAGGAACATAAACCATGACAAGCAGAGCGGAATTCAAAAGGCTTTTTCAACCAGGAAAAATCATTGTAGCGCCCGGCGCCCATGATGCCCTGACCGCCAAAATTATCGGCCGGCTTGGCTTTGACGCGGTGTATATGACCGGTTACGGTCAGGCGGCAAGCCATCTGGGCTGTCCCGACGTGGGGCTCATAACGTATTCGGAAATGTTGACCCGGGCGGACAGTTTTGTGGAAGCCGCCGGCGTGCCGGTAATCGCCGATGCGGACACCGGTTTCGGCAATGCGGTAAACGTCACCCGCACCGTCAGGGGATATGAAAAGGCGGGGGTCGCGGTTATTCAGCTTGAGGATCAGGTGATACCCAAAAAGTGCGGCCACATGAGCGGCCGCCAGGTTATCCCCGCAGACGAAATGGTGGGTAAAATCAAGGCCGCCCTGGATGCCCGGACGGATCCGAATTTTATGATCATGGCCCGGACCGATGCCCGGACGGTTCACGGTATTGACGAAGCCCTGGATCGGGGTATTGCCTACCAGGAAGCGGGGGCGGATATTATTTTTATCGAATCCCCTGAAACCGAAGATGAAATGGCGGAAATCAACAAGCGGATCTCCGCCTTTACCCTGGCCAATATGGTAGAAGGGGGAAGGACGCCGCTTCTGCCCAATGATAAACTGGCAGCCCTCGGATACAATCTGGTTATTTATCCTACCGCTTCCACCTATACCACGACCAAAGCGATGCTGGATCTGATGGAAGGTTTGAAAAAGGCGGGAACCACCGGGGGAATGCTGGACAGGATGGTTCCCTTTACCCGATTCAACGATCTCATCGGCCTTCCGCAAATCAGGGATATGGAAGCAAAATACGCCGGTAAGTGAGGAAGTCTTATGAAAGCATTAAAGCAGGCCATACAGGAAAACATGCCCCTCACCGTGGGCGAAACCCTGTCTTTGGCGGAAGCATACCATACCCGGGTAGAGGATGTGGTGCTGCTGGAAAGCGAACTCCGTTTACATAAACCCAGGGAAGAGATCCTGGAAAAGGTGATGGAGGAATACGCCCATAACCTTAAGGCCCTGGACATTGGCCTTGAAAACGGGGAAAGTATACTCTTGGGAACCGTGGCCTCCCAGGTGAACAAGATACCGGGACAAAAGTGTTTTAAAGACCCCTTTCTTGACAACGCCCTGCTTTACACCCTGGCCGCCCAGGTGGGGAACCACTGTATCGGCCTCCGGCCCTGCGCCGGTACGGGCGATTCCTGTCCTTACGCAGGTTTTATCAAAGCCATGATCACCGCGGGAACCGATAAAACAAGAGTTGCGGAAATCGCGGCGCTGATCCTGAAAATCGGCGGCATATTCCGGGTGGGCAAAATCACCACCGGCTGCAATATGGAAGGGTTCGGCGCCGGCGCCGCCTGTACCGCGGCCGCCACCGTGGCGCTGGAAGGGGGTACGCCGGAGCAAATGGGCAAAGCTATGGTACTTGCCCTTTCCCCCACTATTGCCAACCCCTGTACCTCCAGGGTTCTGGTACCCGCCCTCTGTACGACCCATGTGGGCGGGGCAATTCTCATCGGCATGTATGCGGCCCGGCTTTGTATGCTGGTTGATATGACCGTTAACGTCCCCATAGACGTGATGATCGCTATGGCCTCCGAAGTCCATGTGGTTTCCGCCACATACGTGGTGCCCACGGTGGTCGATTTTATGGAACCCTTCTTCAAGCGGAAGGACAATGTGGAAACGCTGGTCGGTGAGGAAGTAAAGTCCGCGGAAAAACAGAAAAGAGAAGAAACGCTGGCCAGGGCAAAGAAAATCGCCAAGGATATGGCCAAGGGAACCAGCCCCATTTTGTCTACCCTTGGCGATGCCGTGGTCGGCGGCAGCAGTCAGGCGGTGGGGTCTCCCACCAACGCGGCGCGCATTGCCCACGAGCTTGCCCGGGGGAAGATAAAAAAAATTACCGTCGAATTGTACCCCGAGCTTTTTGCCCGCCGGGCCATCAATATTCCCGGGATACTGATGGGCGCGGTTTTCGGCGCCCATACGGGGGACTATGACATGTACAAGCACTCGGTTGACCAGGTGATTGAAAGGGGAATCGCCGTAGACATTAAAGAGGCAAGCGAATACGGCATCCAAAAAATCACCATTGAAACCGATGAAATGACCTGTATGGTAAATACCCTGAACCGCGGCGGCGGCCGTTTGGTGCTGCGGGATGCTTCGCCTTCCCTTGAGGAGGCCCAGGCCGCGGCGAAAAAACTGGGTATAGTTTTAGTTTGACCGGGAAGCAGGAGTTTTACCGGATACTGGAACCGGGCAAAGTCCATTTTGATTATGGCCCTGTTTCTATGGTGCTAAGCGCCGGCGCGGGGGGAAAGCCTCTGACGGAACTTTGCTGCCGTGCTTTTGAGGCCATTGACGCGGCGTTAACTGAAATTACCGGTTCCCTGCCCATCCTCCGGCGGTATGTTTCTCAAATTCCGTCGTCTGCCCTGAGCGGTCTGCCCCGGCGTATGCTGGAAAGCGTTCTGGCGGTGGGGGATCCTTTGATGACCCCTATGGCAGCGGTGGCCGGGGCTGTGGCGGATGCCGCGGCGGATTGGCTTTTTTCCCGGGGAGCGGATCAGGTTCTGGCGAATAACGGAGGCGATATCGCCGTCAGGCTTGGGCCGGGAAAATCCGTAAAAGTCGGGATCGTCTCCAGCCTTGCCCGGGGTGAGATCGAAGAGATAGTTACCATCACGGAACATGATGGTATCGGCGGAATAGCCACCAGCGGTCTGGGCGGCCGCAGCTTTACCCGCGGCATTGCCCAGGGTGTTACTGCCTTTGCCCGGAGCGGCGTTTTGGCGGACGCTCTGGCAACCCGCCTTGCCAATACTTCGTTCATTCCCTCGCCGCGGGTATTTACCGGGAAGGCCGGTATTTTGGACCCCGGCAGTGATATTGCCGATTTGGAGGTGGTTATCGGGATGGACCCATTACACGCGGAGGAGGTAGAACGCTCCCTGGATCAGGTGCGGCGGGAAGCCCTTCGGCAAAAACAACGGGGAAACCTTCTGGCGCTGAGGGCGTCGGTACAGGGGAAAGTTTTTACCTTGAATATCCCCGGAACGAGCGCATATGAATCTTGAGTCCTTGATTTGTAGGGGGTCCATAGAAAAAACCACAGAGGAGGGAAGCGGAAGAGGAACATCAAGATGAAACAAAAATTTTAATAATGAAATATAAATTCCGGTATTGCAGAGCAACATCGCTCCGGATAGGAAACGGCAGGGAGGGGATTTTTATGTGGAATTATACCGGCCGTCTTGATATTAAAATTTTTTTTCAGGCAAAATATTTTCGTTCATTCATCAGTATTTTTCCTTGGTTTGCAAAATACCGTAGTAATTTCAAAGCTTTAACAACGGGGAAGTTGAACTGCTCACGGGTATAAAAATTAAAAAAACGTTCGAACAACCAAGTAATGGCATGGTTTTTGCATATTAATTAAGAGGTTTTTTCAAGAAACCGAATGGATTGAATTCAAAATTGCCGTATTGAATAATACGGAAATCGGGTGTTTCCTGGCTATTTTTATTTTCAAGGAGCGTTTTTATGGAAAAACTTATTGTCACCAACATCGGTACCATTGCTACCGGGGATTTCAGCAAGCCTCTTGTCCCGGGCGATACAATCGTCATTGAGGACAAGGTTATCACCGCCATAGGCGGCAAAGAGCTTGCGGCCAATCCCCAGGACGCAAAAGTAATCGATGCGGCAGGTACTACGGTTATCCCCGGTCTCTGGGACTCCCATGTACATACCACTATTGGGGATTTTGCGCCCCGGCAGTCAACGCTGAATTATATCGATAGCGCCCTTCACGGCGGCGTGACGACCATGATCTCGGCCGGTGAAGCCCACTTTCCCGGCCGTCCCACGGATCCGGTAGGCGCCAAGGCGGTGGCGATTGTGGGACACAAGTCCTTTGAAAAGCTGCGGCCTTCGGGCGTTAAAGTTCACGGAGGCGCTTTGATTCTGGAAAAAGGGCTTACGGAAAAGGACTTTGAGGAATTAAAATCCGCAGGGGTTTGGCTGGTAGGCGAAATCGGCCTGGGGAGCGTCAAGAATCCCGCCGATGCCGCGCCTATGGTGGAATGGGCCCGCAAAAACGGCTTTAAGGTACAGATGCATACCGGCGGTACTTCCATTCCCGGCAGCTCCACGGTTACCGCCGCGGATGTTATCGCCACTAAACCCGATGTCGTTTCCCATATCAACGGCGGACCCACGGCGATTTCCCTGGCGGAAGTAGACAGGATCATGGATGAAACGAATTTCGCGTTAGAAATTGTCCAGTGCGGGAATCCCAAGGTTGCGGATTATGTCGCCCGGAAAGCCAAAGAAAAAGGGCTTCTGGGACGGATCATCTTCGGCAACGACGCTCCCTCCGGGACCGGCCTCATACCCCTGGGGATTCTCCGTACTATGTGCCAGATTGCCGCTGTTTCCGGCATTGCTCCCGAACTGGTTGTTTGTATGGCTACGGGCAACACGGCGAGGGTGTACGGATTAAATACCGGCGTCATTGCCCCCGGCAAGGAAGCGGATCTGGTTATTCTTGATACTCCTATGGGCTCGATTGCCAAAAACGCCCTTGAAGCCTTTGCCTGCGGGGATATTCCCGGGATCAGCCATGTGATTATCGACGGCGACGTCAAGGTTGCCAAGAGCAGAAACACGCCTCCGCCGGTCCGTGCGGCGAAGGTGTTGTAAATGAAACAGGTAATTCGTGACCAGGGGTGATTTTTTTAGAAAGGAGAGCGTCCATGATCTTGGTAACTGAAAAATGTAAAAACTGCGGCCTCTGCGTAAAGAACTGTCCGGTGAATGCCCTTTGCCTGGAAAACAAGCAGTTACAGGTAAAGAATATCTGCGTACAATGCGGCGTCTGTATCCGGGTTTGTCCCCGCGAAGGGATAAGCAGAACGGATGAAAAACCGGAAAACGCGGTAATCTGTAGCAATTGCCCGGTACAATGCCGGATTATTCCCGGCGCTACCGGCGCCTGTAAACGGTTCCTTAACGTTGACGGCGAACTGCGCCGTACCATAGAGCATGTCTTGGAACCCAAGGCGGGGATTCTCCCGGAAGAAAAAATCCGCCGTCCTATTATCACCGCGGTGGGGGGCGGATCCAATTATCCCTGTTCCCTTCCCGCTCCGCATATTGTCCGGGAAAATCGTGACGGCGTGGATGTGATAACGGTGGTAACGGAAGCTCCTTTAAGTTACAGCGGGGTTACCGTGAAGCTGGATACTAACACCTACATCGGCGAGGAAGGGGACAAAGTTTACCGGGACGGCAAAGTCATCGGTATGGTAACCACCGAGGAATACGGTTCAAAAATGCTGAGTATAGGCGGCGCCAACCGTTTAACCAGCGACGGAGGTTTTATCACCGCCCGGACCATTGTGGAACTTGCAAATGGTCAGGAAGTGGAGGTATCGGTTGACAAAAAATACAAAATTATCATGCAGGCCGGTAAGGCGCCCATCATCAACGGTGTTCAGGAAAAGAAAATGCGCATCGGATGTGGCAGCGCTACGGTCGGCTTGTTTGCCGCGCTGATGAAAGAATGTGTTGATGAATGTATCGTCATTGACCACCACGTGATCGGCCTGGTTACCGAACATCTTGCCGGCGCCGCGGTGGGCCTTAACTGGAGCGGCGTTATTCCCAACGCCGCGAAAAGTTCCCGGGGCCGTTATTTTGGCGAGCATGGCGGCGGTATAGGCGGTACAACCCTTATGAGCTGCCGTGAAGCCATCAAGGGGGTGGACAGATCCGTGGCCAGGCCGGGGATCAGAATACTGGTGGTTAATACCACCGGTGAGATTTACGCGCTTTTTGAATTGCAGCCCGGCTATGAGATACAAGAGATTCCCATGACCGAACAGGCCCTGCGGGTTCCCCGGGCAATCAATGAAACCTGTGAAGAATCCCGCTGTTCCGTGATGTATATAGGCGGAACCGGCGGAAGCGCCCGGGGCGGGGTCTGCAAAAAACCTCTGGCAATCACCCAGGCTGTTCACAGCGGCAAGGCGGTCCTCACCATCGGCGGAGCGCCGGTGTATATCCTGCCCGGCGGAGGGATCAATTTCATTGTGGATACGGAACAGGTTGTGGCCAATGGATTCAGCTGGGTTCCTACACCGGCAACCGTGGCGCCGGTGGAATACACGATGCGGCTTTCCGATTATGAATTCATTGAGGGCCATGTGGATCAGGTAAAGGATGCTGCCATACTGAAACAGTAATTCCATTATTGGAATTCTAATAAAATTTATAAGAGGGTAATCGTATGAAAGAACCAAAAATCAGAAAAATCGTTACTACTGTTGAAGAAATCAGGTATGAGGGATTTTCCGATCTTGAAAAACCCATCCGCCGGGTTGCGGTGTCCGCCGTCATTCACAATCCTTTTGCGGGCAAATATCAGGAAGACCTGAGTGAGCTGACGGAAATCGGGGAATGGCTGGGGGACTATCTTTCCAAAGAAGCGGTAAAAGTTCTTGGCCCCGGCAAGGTCAACAGTTATGGGAAGGGGGCAATTATCGGTTTGGCCGGCGAGCTGGAACACGGCGCCGCTATTCTGCACCCCAAGCTGGGCAGCCCCATGCGGGAGGCCATCGGCGGCGGCAAGGCGATTATTCCTTCCGCCAAAAAAGCCGGGGCCGCCGGTACCGCTCTGGATGTTCCCCTGCACTATAAGGATGCGGCTTTTGTCCGGACCCACTATGACGCGATGGAAGTCAGGATTGCCGATGCCCCCAAGTACGATGAAATTGTGGTCTCCCTTGCCTTTACCGACGGCGGCCGGCCCCACCCGCGGATTGGCGGCCTCCAGGTGAGTGAAATAAAAGGCGAAGACGGCCTGCGTTAAAACGTCCTGAACAGCGCCGGTTTTTCCGGGGATGGTTTCCGTATATCCCCGTCAGGATAGATGATTCAGCAAAGGATGGATTGTATGAAAATTGGATTTATTGGTGTCGGGGCTATGGGGAAACCTATGGCAAAAAATCTGCTGAGCGCCGGATATGAGGTGCATGTTTTCGATTTAATTGCCGCCAATGTCAGGGAATTGGAAGGCGCGGGCGCGAAGCCCTGTGCCGGTAACCGGGAACTGGCCGGTAAATCTGATTTGAT
>JAITRD010000285.1 GCA_031288575.1 Treponema sp.
GTGACCCCCTGGGGAATTTTACCCGCCCAGCCGGTCATTTTTGTTACGCTTCAATATTTAGCGATAAAAGTAAACGCAGGAGCCCAAGAAAGAATGTTGCTTTAATTCCCCGGAAGGGATTATCATAATTATGATGAAAAAGCCAGTGTTTCCCCGGATAATCGGCCTTCTTTTTTTATATGGGGCGGTTTTTGTCGCCATTGTGATGATCCAGTTTACCAAACAGGGGGGCTTTACCCGGCGGATTGGGGATTTTGTGATTACCGGCCAGTACCGGGCCCCTGAAGCGGGGGATATGCCGGGCAGCGCCAATAAATATTTTCTCCAGGGAGGTATCCGGATTTTTTTCGGGGGTTTGGAATTTTCCCTGACCGGGGATGATGACGGTTTCGGTTTTGTCAAAACCGGGGGGGAGCGGGATCTTGTCCTGCCGGGGGCCATGGTTTTATCCGGGGAAGGGGTGGTTTTTTCCTTTCCCGGGGGAACGGAGCTTTCTTTTTCAACCCAATATATCAAGGGAAAACCGGAATTGAGGATCAGCGCCCGGCTTGATGAGGAAACGGAGGTTTTGGAGCTGCCCTATAAACCCCTGAAGACTTCCCGGATTCAGGACGACGGGGAGGGCCAGTTTTTGGTCCTTGCGGAGGGTGAAAACTACACCTTCGGCCATTCTTCCCTGGACAACCGGCGCCAGGTTCTCCTTCTGAACCGGGACGAGCCGGGGATCTCCTACTGGGCGGTTCCGGAAAAGAACGCCTTTGGCCCGGAGGATTTTATTATTTCCCAGGCCCGGGATAAGCAGGAGTACGAAAATGCCCTGAACCGGTGGCGGGAACAGAACTATTCCCTCTGGAACCGGCTTATCGCCAATGCTTCCGAGGAGGACTTGATTATCGCCTACGAGGCGGAGTCCCTGCGCCGGGGGACCTACCGGCTGGCCCAGAGCGCGGTTCCCGCCGCTTTTTTAACGGGCAATCAAAAAACCTTCCGGTCCTCAGTTTTTCTGGGGCAGATGACCGCGGGGCTTCGTTCCCTTTCCGCCTTTGAGCGGGAAAAAATCGGCCGCCTTTCCCGGCTTCTTAATGAAAAATCCTTGGATTTTTTAAAGGAGCCCAATGTTTTTGAATTTTTCGCCCTCCGGGACTATGGGGCCTTTATTGACGACGGGGCCGCCCTGGTTTCTGCCCTGGATCCCCTTACCCTGACCGCGGATATAAGCCCGGGTATTATAGAAGGATTTGTTGACTGGCAAATTTACCGGCCCAGGGCGGATAATCCCTTTGCCCGGCTTATCGATCAGGCCTGTTTTCTTATTTCCGAGCGGATGCGGCGGGATGCCGGGGGGGAGCTTTGCCTGGTGTTTTTGGAGGAGGCCGCGGATCCCCTGTTTAACCTCCGCCTGGGCAAGGCTCTCGTTGCCTACGGGGAAAGCGCCCGGGAGGAGCCTTGGGCCGCCCTGGGCCGTTCCCTGATTCTTTCGGTTCTTTCTTTGGAGAACGCCGAGGGGACCTTTCCCGGCGGGCTCCTTTTGTCGGAAACCGGGGAACCGGGGGAGAACGGCGGCTTGCCCCGGCAAAGCGCCGCCTTGATTTACCGCGTCCTTGCCCCGGGGGACTATTTCCCCCGGGCGGCGCCTGTCAACGCCGGGACCGGCGGCCTCTGGGCATGGACCGCCGCTTCCGCCCTCAGGGTTGTCCAGACTAACGGCATCCTGGATATTGCCGTGTCCTTTCCCGTGGGGGAGACCCATTATATGATCCTCCGGGGGGTCAAGCCCTTTGCCAAGATCCAGCTTTACGACATGGATTTTCGGACCGATCCTCAGTTTGAACGCTACGATTCTTCGGGATGGGTTTATTCGGCCCAGGAGCAGACCCTGCTCCTCAAGATGAAACACCGCAGCGCGGTGGAACATATCAGGCTTTTTTATTTATAATTTATAGGAAGGAGTTATTTTTATGATGAAAACAGGGGTTGTATTAGGCTTTGACGGGAACACGGAGCGGAATTTTATCTGGTGCAAAGAAAAGGGCATTGAGACCTGCCAGCTTCAGGTGCCGCCGGCGTACTATACCGGGGAGGGGATTCGGGAGATCCGTTCCCTCTGCGCCAAAACCGGCATGGAGATCACCGCGGTGGTGGATGTTTCCGGGGGGCCCGCGGTATACGATTTTTACGGCGGCCCCCTTACGATTGGGATAGTGCCCGCGGCCTGGCAGGCCGCCCGGCTGCGGGAAATGGCGGATTCCGCGGCATTTGCCGCCCAATTGGGGGTGCCCCGGGTCTGCGGTCACATGGGCTTTATCCCGGAAAACCCCAACGATCCCGCCTACACCGCCGCCATCGCCGGCGCCCGGTGGCTGGCGGAGATTTACGCCAAAAACGGCGTGGGCCTTGATTTCGAGACCGGCCAGGAAACCCCCATAACCCTGCTCCGGGCCATCCAGGACATCGGTTCGGCCTGCATCGGCGTTAACTTTGATCCCGCCAACCTCCTGATGTACGGCAAGGCAAATCCCCTGGATGCCCTGGACATTTTAGGCCCCTATGTCCGGGGGGTCCACGCCAAGGACGGGGAATATCCCCGGGACCCCCGCAATTTGGGCGCCGAAAAACCCCTGGGAACGGGCCGGGTGAATTTCCCCGCCCTGATCAAAAAACTTTTAGCCCTGGGTTATGACGGCGCTTTGACCATTGAACGGGAAATCGGCGGCGAGGAACAGCGCGCGGACATCCTCCAGGCCAATCAAATCCTGAAGGACCTCATCCACGGCGGGGCCTAAATACCCCTCCCGCTGCCAACAAGAAAAGGGGGAGCGCCGTGCTGCCTTTTCGGCGTATACACGCTCGATGTCTCGCGTGCTTTTTCTGGGCGCCCCCTTCACCTTTACTGTCAATTGCTACCTTTACCGAGGGGCACGCCGTGTTACATTACCGGTAAACACGCTCGATGTCTCGCGTGCTTTTGCTGGGCGCCCCCCTTCACCTTTACTGTCGGTTGATACCTTTGCCGGGGGGCACGCCGTGTTACATTACCGGAGAACACGCTCGATGTCTCGCGTGCTTTTGCTGGGCGCCCCCTTCACTTTTACTGTCAATTGCTATCTTTACCGGGGGCACGCCGTGCTGCCTTTTCGGCGTATACACGCTCGATGTCTCGCGTGCTTTCTCTGTACGCCCCCTTCGTCCTTTACTGCCAGTTGATACCTTTACCGGGGGCAAAGAACCCGCTCGCCGGCTCCAGCCCCGCTTCTTTCCCGGCATACAATCCTTACCCTGCTGACGGCACATTACCCCCCCCACAGCCGGGAAAGCCCCACCCCCATAAAGGCCCAATCCACACCACCCCGACCTTCCACCCCCAAAGGAACAACAAGGCCG
>JAITRD010000052.1 GCA_031288575.1 Treponema sp.
TTATAAGCGCCTCAGAACGCCTTAATTCCACATCAGCGCTGATTCCCGCCGCGCCCAGCCCCTTGGAGCTGCCGCCGATTACAAGTACCAGCGTTTTATAAGAGGCGTCAAGTTTCGCATCGGTAATGAGTACGTCGTCAAAAAAATCTATCCTTGATCGTCTGAGCAGCACTTTAATCATCTCGATATCGGCGCTTTGCCCGATAGATGTGAGTATCATCGGTTTTTCCGCAAAGCCGGTGCTTTGCTGAGCAGGTAAAAAAGAAGACAGGACAAACGCCGATAACAGAATCATAATTAACTTTTTCATTATATACCCCTTAACATTATTCAGAAGAACTTCCCTTTGAACTAAGAACCGGCCAAAGCATCGGATCTTTGACCGGTTCTTGCGCCCGGAGGCATTCGCTCAGGCTTCTAATAGGCCCTTGCCTCACCGTCCCTACGGGGGTCTCCGCCGCCGTGGAGCGTTTTCGTTTTACGGTCAAACACGATACCCTGTACGCCGCCAAAATAGGCGTCCCAATTCGAGTGTACGTTTACATCATACCCAAGATTTTTGAGGCCCGTTACTGTTTCTTCGGGAATCCGGCCTTCAACATGAACCTGCCCCGATGCCATGGCAAAATAACGGGGCGCCACAATGGCATTCTGTATCGGCATGCCGTGATCGATCACATTGGAGATAACCTCCGCTACCGCAGCGATAATCCGGGTCGCGCCGGGAGAACCGAGGGTCATAAAGGGAGCGCCGCTGGGATCAAGCACCAAGGAGGGCGACATTGAAGACAGCGGGCGTTTTCCCGGTTCAACGGATTGAATATGACCCGGCCTCAGCACAAAATCATCCATGTGGTTATTCATGATAATACCGGTTCCCGGCACAACCACGGCGGAACCGAAGAAGTAGTTAATGCTCTTCGTGATCGCAACCATATTGCCGTCCTTGTCCATGACGGAAATGCTGGTCGTAGAACCGCTTTCAAACTTAGTCGGATCGCCGGCATCGGCGGAAGCCATCGCCTTGTTGGGATCAAACTTGGCAAAAAGCTGCTTCGCATAGTCCTTGCTGGTGAGCCCGGCAAGGGGTACCGACGTAAAGGCAGAGTCGGCCATATATTTACCCCGGTCGGCAAAGGCAAGACGCAGCGCCTGGGCCCAGGCGTGTACCCCTTCAGCGGAACCCGGAACCGCCTTACTCATATCCATATTTTCCAGCATATTAAGGATCTGAATGATATGGGTACCCCCCGAACTTGCCGGAGGTACGGAGATAATGGTATAGTCGCGGTAGGTGCCGCTTACGGGTTTACGCGCCTCGGCTTTATAGTTGGCAAGGTCTTCGGCGGTAAGTATGCCCCCCGCATCCTGCACGGCTTTGGCAATTTTCTGGGCCATCTCGCCTTTGTAAAAAGCATCCCTGCCGCCCTGGGCAACCAGGCGGAGAGAAGCGCCCAAGTCCGGATTTTTAATTATAGAACCGACCTCAGGGGGCAGTCCGTCTTCGGTATAGATTTGGGCTGTGGCGGGATATTTATTGATGTTTGCCAGGTTATCGGTAATTATGCCGAAAAGATTTTGGGTTACCACATAACCGTTTTCGGCAAGCTTAATTGAGGGCTCCAATATCTGCTGCCGGGAAATCTTTTTGGAGCCGTAATTTTCAAGGGCATAAAGCAAACCCGCCACATCTCCGGGCACTCCCGAAGCAAGCCCGCCGATAACGCTTGACTGGGGAATCACCTCTCCCGCAGCATCGGTGAACATATCGGGTTTTGCGGCGGCGGGGGCCGTTTCGCGGAAGTCAATTACCACCGGCTCGGGCATATCAACAAGCTTGATGATCATAAAACCGCCGCCGCCGAGACCCGAGGTATTCGGTTCCACCACGCCAATGGCAAAGCCCGTTGCCACCGCCGCGTCAACCGCGTTGCCGCCGGCTTTCAAAATATCAATGCCGACCTGGGACGCTTCCGGTTTTGCCGAAGCTACAACCCCCCGCTTTCCGCTCGCTCCCCGTCCGTATATATTGGCCGGTTCCCCGGGTGCCGACGGAGCGTCACTTTGACTTGCCTTAGGTTCCGAACTACAGGCAGTAAGCAGTACTGCTAAGGCAGTCCAAAATAACAGAATTCTTCTCATAATCCTTTTCCTCCTAAAAGACATAAAGCAGATCCAACTATATCAGAGAAATAAATCATGTCAAGGAAAAACAAAAAATAAGAAACGGCGCCTATTAGAAAAACAGGATAACCCGATAGACGCCGCTTTCCAAGAAAGGAAAATTTGCCCGGAAAACCCTGTTCTAAAGGGGAAGTTCCTCCCGGCGGGTAATGATCCGGGAAATAAGGCCGTAATTAACCGCTTCTTCGGCGGTCATCCAGTAATCCCGATCGGTGTCCTTTTCTACCTGGGCATGATCAATGCCGGTTTCTTCCGCGATCAGGCGGTTTATCTTTTCCCGCAGTTTGTCCAGTTCCCGGGCGTGGATTTCAATATCCGTGGCAACCCCCCGGATCCCCGAAAGGGGCTGGTGAATCAGGTAGTGGCTGTTCGGCAGGCCGAAGCGCTGTTCCCGGGGGCTGGCGAGCTGGATGATGGCGGCGGCGCTGGCTACCAGCCCCATGCCAATGGTCCAGACCGGGGGTTTTACAAACCGGATCATGTCAAAGATGGCGTACCCCGCATCGGCGTCTCCCCCGGGGGAATCAATGAAAACGCGGATGGGCGCCTCCCCCATATCCTCCAGGAGCAATAGCTGCCGGATAGTCCGTTCCGCCAAATCCTTTTTTATCTCCCCGGAAAGCAGGATGGTCCGGGTTTTCAACATCCGCTGCGTCAGCGGGTCCTGGCCGGATTGTTTTTCCTCCTCCTTCTCGTCCTCTTCTTCTTCACTGTCCCCGATATATCTGTAGCCAATCTTATTCATAAAATGTCCTCCAAGGGCTCCAATATGTATTATTATTATAATAAGGAACTAATGGATTTAGGCAAGACGAATGGAGGAGGGCGTTTGTTTTTTTCTCTGTACACAGGCTAAAAAAACCGCTATGATAAAAATCTATTCATGAAAAAATCCTGGAAATTAAATTATATCGCGATTTTAATCGCCGAAACCCTGGCAATAGCGGGGTTTGCCCTTTCCATGCCGGTTATTCCCCTTTTTTTGGAAGATGATATTGGGATACGGGATCCCAAAACCCTCAAACTATGGGTCGGAGCCATTCAGTCCCTGGCGGCCATTACCCTTGCCATCTTTGCCCCGATCTGGGGCCATTTAGCGGATCTCTACAGCCGGCGCATGATGCTTCTGCGGGCCATGTTCGGGGGGGCTGTCGTCATATCCCTCATGGTTTTTGTCCAGTCCCCCTGGCAGCTTTTGGTTCTCCGGGCAATCCAGGGGTGTTTGACCGGCACGGTAGCGGCGGCCACGGTTTTAACCGCCGGCATCGCTCCGGCGGCCCAGGTTGCCCTGGCGCTGGGGCTCCTTCAAACGGGAATAGCCGTGGGAAATTCCATCGGCCCCCTTATCGGCGGCGTTTTGTCTGACTTTTTAGGCCACCGGATCGCCTTTCTGAGTACCGGCCTGGTTTTAGCCCTGGCGGGTTTTATCATCCTGAAATGGGTAGAGGATGACACGATGCCCGTAAAAAAGGAGAGGGCCCCCGCGAAAAAGCCCTGGTCCCCTGCCGGCAGGGGAAGCCTCTCCTTTCTTCCGGACATTAAGCCCATCATTAGCTCGCCGGTACTTGCCACCCTGATGTTCGTAACCTTTACTACCCAGGCCGCCAATACCACCGCAACCCCCATGCTGCCCCTTTTTCTTAAGGAACTTGCCCTCCGGGGGGCGGAGGGGGGAAGCCAGTATATCGCCTCCGCCACCGGCATTGTGCTGGGGGTGGGCGCGGCCAGCACGGCCCTGGCGGCGGTCCTGGTGGGGAAATATTCCACCTATTTTGGGTATTGGAAAACCCTTGTCTTCTGCCTCAGCGCCGGCGCCGTTTTTATCATACCCCAGGCCTTTGTTACCAATATGATCCAGCTTACGGTGTTCCGGGCCATATCTTCCTTTTTTATCGGGGGCACCGCGCCGGTGTTAAACGCCATCATTGCGATAAGCGCGGAAAAGAAGCACCACGGCGGCATCTACGGCTTCAATTCATCCATATCCTCCGCGGGCGGCGCCCTGGGCCCCATGATCGGTTCCGCGGCGGCAATGATCAATTACCGGGCGGTATTCCTCGCCACGGCTTTCATCCTGGCCCTTTCCTCCTGGGGGACCATACGCAGACTGGACAAATTCGCCCCGGAGAATAAAAAACCGCTTGAATAATACGGCTGAACCCCGGCCTCCCGGCCTCAATGCCCCCGGCTCCCATGCCGCCGACAGGGTTTTCCTCATAAAAACCGCTTCCCTTATCGCCCTTTTGGGGAATGCCCTGCTGAGCGCCCTTAAAATAAGTTTCGGCTTCCTCGCCGGCAGCATGGCGGTGGTTGGGGACGGGATCGATTCCCTGGTGGATGTCCTCATAGCCCTCATGGCCCTGGCAGTATCCCGGGTTATCTCCCGGCCCGCCGACGAGGGCCATCCCTGGGGGCACGGCCGGGCGGAAACGGTGGCCGCCGCCCTTTTGTCCGCCGCCCTCTTTTTTGCCGGGGGGCAGATCATCCTGAACGCGGGGGGGGACCTTTTTTTCGGCCGCCGCCACGGGGTGCCTTCCCTTGCCGCCCTGACGGTTACCCTTTTTTCCATCCTGGGAAAAATCCTTCTGGGGTGGGTTCAGTACCTTTTTGGCAAAAAGGCGAATTCCGCCATGCTCCGGGCAAACGCGAAAAATATGGCCGCGGATGTTATCCTCTCCGCCGCCGTACTGGCGGGGCTCGGCCTTTCCATGGCATTTAACCTGGGGGCCATTGATTCCGCGGCGGCCCTCCTTGCGGGGCTTTGGGTCATTAAGTCGGCCATAGGCATTTTTATGGAGACCATTCCGGAATTGATGGACAGTTCCTCAGGCACCGAGTTTTACCGGGCGGTTTTTGACGCGGTTCACAGCGTGCCCGGGGCGGGAAATCCCCACCGGGCCCGGATGCGGCGCATTGCCGGGCTTTGGGATATTGACATCGATATTGAAGTTGATCCGGAACTCACGGTTCACGCGGCCCACCTTATCGCTTCCCGGGTTGAACGGGCCATCAAAGAACGGGTGGAAGGGGTCTACGATATCATGGTCCATGTGGAACCCCTGGGGGATCAAAAACAGCAGGAAAATGAAGGTTTCGGCCTCTGCGAGGAGACCCTGAAAAAGGCTAAACTTGACCCACAAAAATCTGTGTAATTCCCGCAGGGGAGGGGCAAATGCCGGGCCGCCGCTTAAAAGCTGACCACCGCCGGAAGGGACAGATCGGCGGCGCCTTCCGCCCGGGAAAGGAAATACAGGCACCGGGAAGCCCACACTTCGATGAGCCGGTTAACCCCGGCATCATTCAGCCCCGCCGCCGCGGGCCCTCCGGGGAACTGAAAAATCACGGTCCAATCTTTTTCCGGGGCCCTTTCTCCCAGGGGCGCCGCGGCGAGCAGGGCCTCCCCCTCATATTGCTGGAGAACCGGGCAGGAGAAAATGCCGGGCCGCTTTTCCCAGCGGCTTTCGGAGAAATAAAGCCGCTCCCGGCTTAACCAGACCGAAAAGGTCCCCGCCGACCGCTCTCCCTGCTGTTCCGGGGAAGGGGGAAATTCCGGAAAATAGAGGCCGTAAAGGGCGGCAAAGGCATTTTCCTCCCACCCCGGGAGGCCCGAAACCCATTCATTGCCCCTGGTCAGGATGATCCGCCGGGTCTCCGGACGGGGCATCTCCCGGACCCCTCCGGGGACGCCCTCAATCCCGCCGGGAATTTCCCCCGGCATATCCCCCCGGGCCCCCTTAACCGGGATCAGGGCTATTCCCGAAAAAATAAAATAAAATAGCAAAGGTCTAAACCTGCCCATACCGATAATAATAGTTGAAAACAAGGGATAATTCCATAAAAGAAAGGCTTTCCCAAAACTTCAGCATTTATTTTAAAATTTTAGGATAAAATATTTAAAACCCCTTCAAAGATATTTGTTTTGTGATATAGTGGTAAAATAATAGGCGGCTTATGACCCAGAGTACTGATTTATATTCCATACTGAAGTATTACGCGGAAAAAATACGCTCCCCTTATATTGACGCGACCGCGTTTATTAACTTTCTGAAAATTTACGCGGCCCGGCAAGTCAAGGAACAGCCTGAATGGTACCGGTGGACCAGGAATACGGCCTCCCAATTCTGGACGGAAATACGTCCCCTGATGGAAAGCGGCCAGTGCGAATTCCTTTCGGCAACCAATTCGGAACGGCTGTATATGCCTCATTACTATATTGAGATGGTTCAGCAGGCATACGAATCTCCGGATACAACCGCCATGCTGCCCTTTCCCAGCGAAAATTCCCTTAAAATACATTTTTCCGATGAGGAGATCCAGATCATCGACCTGGATCATGATCTTCCCCTCTATCTTAAGAAAAAAGAGGAGCCCAGCGAAAATTCCCCCCAGATTCTTCGGCTCCTTTTCCCCGATGAATACGGCTCCGCCCTTATTTTATCCTCCATGATCCCCCGGCAGCTTCTGGAAACGGCGCTTATAAAGGTCAGGGGCTATCTCCACAGCCAGGGGAATAAGGAATATGTCCTGCATAAACTCACTCTCCGGCTTCAGGGCAAGGAAGGGTATTTACGGGATATACTGAACCAGCTTCTGGTCCGGCCCCTGGACTGTTTGACCAAACTGGAAGAGGGGGGGGAAAATTCCTCTTACTTTTGGGTTTGTTTCTGTTCCATGGTGAAAAACGACATTAAGAAAAAAAGTGAATTCCTGACCGAAGATTTAGCCATGCTCCAGACGGTTTGTTTGCTGGAGGCATGCAACAGTTTTTATCAGATACAGTCCATCAAAAAAAGGGAACGGGAGGTGGCCTTAAAAAATCTGGACCTTCAACTGGATAAGCCTCCCTTTTTGTACTCCCTGGAAGCGATAACCAAATTTACCAGCCCCAAGGGGGTACTGCTCATGGGGCAATATTCCCCGGCAGACTTGGATGCCTATATCAAATCAAAAACGATTCCCGCGGCTGACCAAAAAATGCCGGAACTTCTCATCATTTCCGGAAAGAACTCTGAGCGGTGGTACATAAAACGGGATAAGCTTATTCCTTATTGTTTGCAGCTATGCAATGCGGCCCGGCCCAAGATACGGGGCACCCTGGATAAACGGTGGGGCAAATTTATCCGGGAATACCGCCGGGAACCCGCCATGGATAAGGATGAGGAATTTGAAAAACTGTTGAAATTTTATATTGAAAACCTCACCCCCATACTGGCGGCGGTATTAAGGAGCAACTGGCTTTACCTGGTTTATGCAGAGACGATCCGGGATCGGGAGGATGATATCCCCGAATCCTACCAGTTTTTTATCAATGACAAATTAGTTCCCTATGCAAATCTGCTTTTGCTTAACCGGAAGGAGATCCTGACGGATATCCGTATGCTTTTGCCCTTTTGGTATAGCATTCCCTTTTTTGTGGCGCTGATTTCCTTTACCCAGGGATTTACAAAAAAACCCATGGCGGGGAAATATTCCCGGGATGAACCTAACGAGGCGCCGGAAAGGGGGGCCGCGGGACCCTCCCCGCAGGACCGGGATCCGGGCCGGGAATTACGGAACATGGCCAAAAAACTGGAAGGAGACCTGGTGCCTTCGAGATATACCCTCGACACCTATCTTGCGGAATTAGAGAGCCGCTGGGGCCGTCTGCTTAATAAGCAGGGCAGACAAGAACTGGTTACGGATGTCAATGTTCTTATCCGGGACCGGCTGCGCCAAACCCTGCGGCTGCAAAAGCGCCTTAAACTTACCCAGGAAACCCTGAAGGAAATAGCCGAAACCATGATTTTCAGCACCCCCTCCCTTAAAAGCCTGAGCGGTCAGGATTCCCTCCGCACCTATATCATGCTCTACCTTATCAAACACCTTCAGAATGAACCGATTTCTAAAATGTAACGCTCAAAACTTCCATTTTTTCTTTTCCATTGCAGTACAGCCCCGGGCAATCCCGTATATATAGTATCCGGCTTTCTTGAGCATGATCTTTCCTTCGGACCCGGCCGGTGGCCGTCGAAGGGTTCAGCGCCGGAATCATATTCTCCCGGGAGGCATGTATGAATAACCTCAATTCTATTTTACTCGAAGGCAATCTTGTTCGGGATCCCCTTTTCCGTTCTACCGCGAAGGGGACATCACTGTGTACTTTTAGTCTTGCCACTAACCGTTTTTTTAAACAAGATTCCGGCGTGGAAAAGGAAGTGAGTTTTTTTGATGTAGAGACCTGGGCCAAGGTAGCGGAAAATTGCTATAACCTCGGTCATAAAGGCAGGGGCGTCCGGGTTGTGGGGCGCCTGAAACAGGAACGGTGGATAAGCGCCGACGGAAAGCCCCGGTCTAAGGTAACCATTGTGGCGGAGCACGTTGAATTCCGGCCGGAATTCAAGCGGAATGACAGCCAGTATGCCGACAAAACCGGCGCTTTAGCGGAAGACGCGGCGGAACTTGCCCCGGCGGAGGAATATGAAGAAGTAATTTAGGATGCCGCGGAAATAGGTTCCGGGGAAGTTTCTAATCCCCGGGCACCGTCTCCTTAACCTGAAAAAAGCCGTTTTTCCAATTAAAGCGGCTGGTATTGGGCAGGGGGGCGGCGTTTTTTACCGCCCGCATAATATCCTTATATTCCGCCTTTTTGAGGGACCTCCCGGAAAAGTCCAGGATAAACCGGTTAAATCCCGCCTCTTTCAGGAAGGGGATCTTGTCCACAATGGAGAAGGGTTTCTCCGGATATACGAAAGAGCCCTCGGGGCCGCAAACCAGCCGGAATTCTTCCTCCAGGCTGTCGGAAAAGGAGCCGAAGGAATAGAGCCCCCCCAGATCCGCCCGGATGCGGAAAAGAGCCGGATAGGAAAAAACGCTGATAAGGGCGGTCTGCCTCTTTTTAGGTTCCACGGTCCGTTCCAGGTTTTGCCGGTTATTTTCCGGGGGGGAAATGAAAAAGTCCGTCCCCAGGGAAAGGATAAAGGCCCGGGCCCAGGAGTTAAATACATAAAGATAGGGACCGGCAATAAGGGATGTTTCGGTGTTGCGGAAATAGGCGTAATGTCCCAGGTTATTAACCACAAACTGACGGTACCCCAGGCGGATAAGCTCCGGGATTTCTTCCGCCAGGATCCTTTCCTGTTTTTGGGGGAAATAGGGGTTCAGGGTGAGAAAAACTTCCCCCGGCGAAAAAGGCAGGGGCTGCCTTTTTTTTAGCAGCCAATCCGCGGTTTTGCGGGTATAATCCAGCATGACCCTTACCGGCCGTTCCGATTGCAGCAGGTAGAGATCCTCCGGCTGGGAAACCGCCCCATAAAGCCCCTCGGGAAAATCCCGGGCCTTGTTTTTCGGCGGATTCGGGATTTCCGCCGGCGGCGCCTGGTCCCGGCCAGGAGCGCGGCGGAAAGAAGCGGCCTTCCGGGGAATAAGCTCCGGATAGCGTTTGGACATAGCCTTTGTTTGAATGAGGTATACCGCGTCCCCGGCCCCGAAACCATCGGGAAGGGGTATCCAGGGGCCTTCTTCAACCGAGGAAAGCTTATAAGAACGGCGCTCCGAGTCATCCGCCCGGTGAAACCGCACCGAATCCCCGGGAACGGGGACCGGCCCTTCCGGGGAAATCAGCCCCCGCCGGGCCTCTCCGGCGCCCTTAACCCTGAGGATGGTCCCCAGGGGGATGCCGGTTCCGCCGCTTTGATCCGCCCTAAGCCAGTTCAGGCTTTCCGGGGCATCGTCCCCGTCAAAATAAAAAACGGTTTTTGTCCGGGCAAAATCGTTTTTGAGTATCCCCAGGGCATCCCCCAAGGCCCGGGCAATTTGTTCTTCCGTGCCGGCCAGGCTGTCGATGACCCGCCGGTAGGCCGATACTACGGTTCCTACATATTCAGCGCTTTTCATCCGGCCTTCAATCTTAAAAGAATTTACCCCCCCGCGGGCCAAATCCGGGATCCGGCCGATAAGCTGCAAATCCCCGGGGCTAAAAAAGTAGGCCCCCTCCTCTTCTCCGCCCGTTTTATAGGCATCCGGGGAAAGGCTGCGGTAAAACCGGCGGCAAGCCTGGGTACACATCCCCCGGTTAGCGGATTTTCCCCCTAAAAAGCCCGAAAACAGGCAGAGCCCCGAGGCGCTGACACAGAGGGCGCCGTGGACAAAAACCTCCAGTTCCATATTGGTATTTTCCCGGATCTCCCGGATCTCTTGAAGGCTCAATTCCCGGGCTAAAACCACCCGGGAAAGGCCGTATTTTGACAGGAGGTTTACGCCCCGGGCGGAGGCAATATTCATCTGGGTGGACGCGTGGATTTTAAGGGAAGGAAAATGCCGGCGGATCATGTCGATTGCCCCAAAATCCTGGACGATAATACCGTCCGGCCCCAGGGAGGCCAGGTATTTAAGCAGTTGGTAAAGCCGGTCCGCCTCCCGCTGTTCAAAAACCGTATTTACCGTTACATAAATTTTACGGCCCATCCGGTGCAAGGCCCGAAGGGCCCCCTCAAACTGGGAATAGGCAAAATTTGTGCTGCGGAGCCGGGCATTAAAGCTCTTAAGCCCCAGGTATACCGCGTCCGCCCCTTCGCCAATCGCCGCATCCAGGGCTTCCGGGGAGCCCGCGGGGGCAAGCAATTCAACCGTGTTCATCATCGGCGTTAAAAATATTCGGTAATATGCTGGGGCCGCAGGGTAAAAACCTTGTCCAGAATTTCCCTGCTGCCGGAAAGCTCCAGGCCCTGTCGTTTGGTGCGGAGGGCGTTTTCCAGGGTGCGGTAGCCGGTAATAAGCTGGCTCAAAACCGGGATATCGCAGCGGATGCCGGCTTCCTTCTTCGTAGAACTTACCCGGACCCCTTCGGGGCCGTATTCCACCAAAAATTTCCCCTGGTTTGCCGGGATCTGGGGATCAACCGCCTCAAGGACATAAGCCCCTTCCCCTGCGGGTTTCCGCATCAGCTCCAGGGCCGCCTTGACATTAATAACCCGGGCCATATCCCGGGGGACAATCCGTTGGGATATATCCCAAGGGGGAGGGCCAAAATCCGCGGGATCCAGGAAAGTAGGCATGAGCCACAGAAGGGTCTTAAACTGGGCGCTCAGGCCGCTTAGGATACCTAATACCCCGTAGAGGGCGTCCCGGCAGGTAAAGGCAAGCTCCCGCACCGACATAAGGTGCCCCTCGTTTTCCGTAACGTCCTGGTATTTAATATAGCCCCCGGGGTTGCCCGCCTCATCCCGCCAGAGGTAAAGATAGGTCCCGGTGGCATAGGGGTCATCCCGGGTAAATATGCGCCAAGCCCGGTTTTCGGGCCAGAAATCCCGGCGTATGCCCTGGTTGATATCGGCAATATAGGCGCCGTGGATCCTCTGGAGATCCGCCGTATCGTCCCCGGGAAAAATTTGGGTAAATTCACCCCGGACGGGCAGCCCCGCGAATTCCCCGGCGGGAATTCGCACTTCATTCCGGGAACAAGCCAGCTCATAACCGAATTTCCGGTAAAAGGCGTGGGAAAAGGGGGTAAGGCTGGAAAATACCACCCCCTCCTCATAGGCCTCGCTGAATAGCTTTTCAAAAATCCGGCGGATATTCCCCCCCTTGCGGGCTTCCGGAAGGGTTCCCACGCCGCCAATGCCGGACATCCGGGCGTCATGCCCGTCAAAACGCATAAGGTAGGGTATTTCCGCCAGGGAACTAACCATTTTCCCGTCCTCAAAAACAGCCCAGATCCACCGGTGCGGGTAAGCAAGGGGATCCGGAGCTTCCTCCCGGGAAAAATCATGACGACCGTTATATACCACCGTATTAATACGGCGCACCAGGGGATATTCTTCGGGATCTATCCGGCGTATTTCAATCATATCGCTATAATGTACCACGGATTATTGAAAAAGGCAAACACGGGAATGATCAGGGCTCATTGCGAAACGAGGCGGCTGTCTTTATAATGTAAATCGTGAATAAATATTAATAACAAGGAGTTTTTTATGAGTAATGGCATAGCCATCACTAAAAATAATTTTGAATCCGAAGTGCTGCAATCCCCGGTCCCGGTTTTGGTCGATTTTTGGGCCGAATGGTGCGGCCCTTGCAGGATGATAGGGCCTGTGCTTGATCAGTTGGCTGAAACGTATGCCGGCCGGATAAAAATCGGGAAAATCAATGTGGACGAGGAAAATGATCTTGCCGGTAAACATGGCATCGTGTCCATTCCGACCCTGGTCTTGTATAAAGACGGCGCTATTATCCGGCAGAAGGTTGGGGCCGCGCCAAAACAGGAGATAGAAAGCCTTTTTAAGGATCTCCTTTAGTTTTTATAGGGCGGTTTATAAGGGTTCATCAGCCTGTTCATGACGCAAAGCGGGTTCCGGAATCAGAGGGGAACCCGCTTAAAAAGTTTCCGGCAGATTTTAATTAGCTACATAACGTTTAGGATTGTTCGCTTTGCCCGGGGTGGCTCCGCTGGCAACGGTGATATACCAGTCGGCGGCGCTGTTGCTGTCGGGCAGGGTTTCGTCCCGGCAAATGCTCCGGGTGTTGGTCGTTTTGGAACTATCCACCGCGTCCGCAGGGCCCGGCGGGGGATTGTCCGGCGGAGCTTCCCCGGAACCGGCATTTTCCTTCGGGAGCCAAGCTCCCCGGCTGCCCAGGAATTCCGCGGCCTTTGCCAGGCTTTCCTTGGCCCATGAAACACCGGCGGTCTCGCTGAACAACACGCTGTCAATGATCTGGTCGTCCTGATCCAGGAGATATACCGCGTCGGTTTTTCTGAACCGCTCTTTCGATTCGGGAACCCAAAAATCCCAGGCTTCCGGGCTTGCCTCGGTGCCGCCGGATTCTCCCGGATCCGGGCCTGTTTCGTTGAGGATCCCCTCCTCGGCGGAACGCAAATGGACCACCAAATATTTCCCCGCTTCAATCTCCATAGGGGGAAATTCAAACAGGGGGACATCCATGCTCTCGGTGGCGGCAAACAAACGGAGGGCCCCCAGGTTTCCGGCGCTAAGGGTTTTTAGTTCCACAAATTCAACCTTCAATTTGGAAACTTCCGTGCGCAGTTCCGTAATAAGCAACTGAGGGATCTGGTCGTTCCGTGCCCGGAAGGGGACCAGGACATTGAGGGTGTTCCGTTTTTCGTCTTCAACCAATAGATCCGCCACAAAACGTTCCCCGCCCTTTAGCGGTTTCAGCAGGGTAACGGTTATGGTATTTCCCTCGTCCCAGGATTCAACCTCGACCGGGGGATCAAAGTTAAGGGATACCACCTTAACCGGAAGGGAAAACTGAAAGTTTATTTCCGTGGAAGACACCGCTTTATAGTCCAGAAATACCGGCGCCGTTGTGCTGGTATTAGCGCCTTCCCCTTCCGGGCCGGTATCTGTCTGGAAATTCGGATCATCTCCCAGGAATTGCTCAATCACATCTTCCCCGGAACAGGCGGCAAGGGTAAGGGTTAAAACCCTTATGATAAGCCCCAATGCCATATAACGATAGGTTTTTTTCATGATTACCTCCGCTTATATAAAGGCTTTGTCCCGGGCCGCGCATTGATATGGATGGCTTTTCCGAAAAAAAAATTTCAGTTAACCTGGGGAAATTATGGAATATGCCGTATTAAAACTGGATCTCCGTTCCCCCCTTTTTTATACCCGGGAAAAGTCCCCGGATCCCTTCAGCGGCCGCCCCTTTACCGGGGAGTCTCTTTTTTGTTTTGAGGTGAATCCCGACCAGGGTTCACGGATAGATCCCGAGGGGGAAACCTATCTGGGGGACCTGATCTGCGGGGGAAGCCGGGACCCCAAGCCCTCCTCCCGCCCTTCCCTTGAACTTCCCACCGGAAAATACCTCTTTTGCCAGATCCGGAGCCTTTTGGGCAGAGAAACTATTATCGAGATGGCCATGGAAATACAAAAGGAAGGGCTCTGGGAACGGCTGCGCCTGGGGCGCCTTTTATACCTGCGTTATCTTTTTGAAGATCTCAGCCCGGTTACCCAGGTTTTTCGTCCCTTTATAGAGCCCGGATGAGCCTCCCGGGGGGTCCCGCTCCCTAAAGCCGTAAAGCCTCTATCATATAGCGGATATCGGTTCCCCCGGCCCCCTGTTTTCTCATTTCAACCACAAAAACAATCGAACCGTCCCTGGGGGCAATCATTACCTTTTTGATGCGGTAAGAAACAATAAGGGACCGTTTTATTTGGGGAGAGCCGACGGTATAGGTTTTTTTAGCGCCCCCTTGATCGTTCCGTTCCAGGTTAATGTAAAAAGACGATTTTAGGTTGTTCCCGGCCCCTTCGGTAAGGGAAACCAAACTCGCTTTATAGGAAATGTTGGATTCAAAATCCCGGAATTCGATGGTTTCCCCCGGAGGCGGCAAGTTCCCCCCGTTATCCGACGTTATATACAGGGCCTGCCCCTGGAACAGAAAATTGATATCGTAGCGATCCGCCAGGGCGGCATTGCGGGATATAAGCCGGTAAAGAGCGCCTGAACCGTCCTGGCCGGCTATTACCGGCCGGTCATGGACATAGGAAATTTTCCCGCTGGGGACAAAATTGTTCTGGGGTACATCAACGACAAACAGCTCGGCCCAAGGCTTAAGGGTTTGGGATTGTACCCCGTATTGGCCGAACATATAGGTTTTCCCGTCCGGAGAAAAACCCAGGTCAACAAAGGACGCGGTATCTCCCGCCCACAGGCGGGGCAAAGATAAAATCAAGGCTATTATTAAAACACAGGGGATTTTTTTTTCAGTCATAAGAGATCTCCTCTTATTTATTATCGGAAAATATTCATAGGCCTTAAGGTTTCCGCCCTAAAGAGCATTTTCAACGGGAATAAGAACCCTTGAGCTAGGGCCATGTATGTTTTATGCTTACACCATGACCCTGTCCCAAAGGAATGACTTTTTTAAGGCGGGAATTCTCGTCGCTGCCGCCTTTTTGATAATGATAATCGTCCTTTCTTTTGTTATTCTCCCGGTATATTCCTCAGCAATCAGTGAAACAACCAAACGTTCCACAGGCATATTTCAGGTTTTTATCACCCCTTTTCTCCAATCCGCCCCCCATGCGTCCTTTGCGTCCATGACCGGCGCGGTCGTCTATGCTTTTATCACCATTATCCTGGTTTATTATTTTTTTGAACAAACCCAGTCTCCGGAGATCCTTTTTTTTGCTATTTTTGTCATATCCTTTTCCTTTGAGGGGATCCGGGTTATGGTGCCCTTGAAAATAATATACGGCCTGCCCATGGTATATCTTATGATGGGTTCCCGGATTCTCCTCTTTGCCCGTTATTTTGGAATTTTTTCCCTCTTTACCGCCAGCGTATACGCCTCGGGACTGGAAGTGCAGAAACAACGGAATACCCTCCTGGTGATCACCGTGGCCGACCTCATGATCGCCCTCGGGGTTCCCATTGACGGATTTGTCTGGGACAGCAGCCTGAGCATGATAAGCGGCTATCCCGGCATGTTTAACATGGTAGAACTGGGGGTTATTGTTATTTCTACGCTGAGTTTTTTTGTTTCCGCCTATTCCCGGGGCACAAAGGAATATTTGCTTATCGGCCTGGGTTCCCTCCTTGTTTTTTTTGGAAGAAATATGCTCCTCAGCACCGATACCTGGGTTACCCTTCTCCCGGGGCTTCTGCTCCTTGCCCTGGGGACGTGGTTTGTCTGTACCCAGCTTCACCGGGTATACCTCTGGTTTTAACCGGCGGCTTTACGAAATAAAACAGGCCCTTTTCAAAACCGCCCTTTAGAGCGGGCCTTGAAAAGGGCCTGTAGTTTTTAAAAAAAGTGGGGGGTGAAAAAGCATGAACCTTTTCACCCCCTAAATATTAAAACGCGGATAATTGCACCGCGAGTCCTACGATAAGGGGCAAAGCTAAATTATCGTAATCTTCCAAAGGAAGGGCTTCGACCAAGGTGGCGGTCGCCGCCGCGATTAAGGCGGTAAAATAATTTCCTGATATTTGATAGGCGATAAAAAGCACCGCCAGGAAACAGGCCGCGGAGCCCTCTATGCTTTTTCCGCAGAGGAAGGCCGGCCGGATACGGCCAAAAAGCTTCCCGACCAGGCCGGCAAGGCCGTCGCCGAAGGCCAGGGCATAAATGGCGATGGACGCCGCCGGGGACGGATACAAAAGCAGGGCAAGAAGGGCCCCTATCCCTAGGGTTATGGGCCCCAATACAAAACGGCCCTTATCCCGGGAACGGGAGGCCATATCGGTCACTTCGGAAATGAGGGGAACTTCTACGCCGATAAACCTGAGGGCTTCCATATATGTGTATATAAGGGTCCCCGCCATGAGAATTACCACGGTAAAGGGACGGTTTATCGCGGCCATGCCGGGGCAGAGGGCGATAAGAAAATGTATCATTTTTCTGATAATTTCTGTCTTAAGTTCCTCAAGGTCCAGAGCTTCCAGGGCTATTGCTAAATCAGGGGATACCCCCTTGCTTATTTGAAGACTTAAAATACGCATATTCTTCTTAGTAGCATATTCTGTGCCATGTTAAATAAACACAATATACCAGCCCTCAAAAATCGCTATTTATATATATAATAAACAATTACGATCCCTTTAAAAACAAAAAGGAAAAGAAATTGCCGAGGATGTATAAAAAAACATACAAAAACAGGTAAAAATATACTACCTGCATAGCGGCAGCCCGGTTTGTTTTTTACCGGCCCGCCCGGTACCGCGGGGGCCATAAAAAACCGGTTGGTGGACGATACTGGATTTGAACCAGTGACTTCTACCGTGTGAAGGTAGCACTCTCCCGCTGAGTTAATCGTCCACCAACCGATCGTAAAATACAAACGCGTCAAAAAAGGGCCGGGATATAATAGTAACATTTGCCCTCCCCCTGTGTCAACGGTACGCGGAAAGGTCCGAGGATAAACGGGTATTCGAGAGGGGAACCAGGTGTTCCCAGGGGGAAGGTTCCGCCGCATCCTTGTCAATTTGCAGGTAAAGCTGGGGATCATAAGCCTGATCGGGGTAAAGGATGTTGCGGGAGTTGAGGTAGGCCAGATTAATCCCCGGGGTGGAAATATCCGCGGCGCCAAAACGGAGCATGGTTTCGGGGTTGCGGGTAAGGGCATCCCAGGCCCGGGCGGACTCGGTATAAAAGCCCAAAGCCCGGGACCGGTAACGGTTATCCCCGGTTTGTTCCGTCAGGGCTTCCATGGTTACGCCCAAATTATTATTCGCCGCCATAAGCCGTTCCGCCAACTCCGCATGTCCGCCCTGCTCATTGGGCTGCAGCAGGGAGAAACGGGCGCGTTCGGCCCCCAAAAGATCCAGCAGCCGGTTATAATACCCCTGGGCGGCGAAATAGTTGCCCCGCATATAGGAAACGTTTCCCAGGGCATAAAGCAGCCGCCGGTTAAGGGGCATGTCCCCGGAGACGGCGAAGAACCTTTCCAGCGCCGCGTCCCACCGCTGCCGGTGGTAATAAACTGAGCCCATACGGTACTGAATCTCCGGGGGAGCCCAGCCGTTCCGTTCCGCCCGCAGGTAATTCTCCAGGGCCAGCTCCATGTTTCCTTCCTGGGTGAAGTATTCCAGATCCCCGAGATCCGCATAGAGTTTGCCGAATTCCGGGGAACGGGAAAACAGGCGCCGGGCAACGGCATCCTCATAGATGCCAATTCCCTTGATAAGCTGTTCCTCGGCGGCAAAAAATTCCCTGCCGTTGATCAGCACCTGGGCATACCGGCGTTCGGCATCGATCCGGTATCGCACCCGTTTTACCGGCCCCTCCGGGGCGGCGTCAAAGGCCCGGATTGCGCTTTCCAGGGTAATCCGTTCATCATCGCCATTGCTGAAATAATCGTAATACCGGGCAAGGTGGTAGTAGGATTCGGGCAGGGCCGGATCCGCCCCGGCGGCCCGCAAAAGGACGGCCCGGATTCCCTCAATCTGCTCAATATAGGGGTTAGGCAATCCCCGGGGCTCCTCGATTCTTTTATCCAAAAGGTAGCCCCCCAGTTCCGCCAAAGAAGGGGGGCTGATTTTCCGCTTGGGGTTATTCATGAAATAAGCCTGCAACGGGAGAACTTCCTCCAGGTTATCGGTCCTGATAAAATATTTTAGCATCCGCTCCACCACCGGGTCTGTCCAGCCGTAGCGTGCCAGAAGCCGGGCATAGGCGGCCCGGGCGTCTTCATATTTCTCCGGTTCCAGTTCGCCCCAGGCCAGGCTGTTATCCCCCAGCGCAAGGAGCCCCTCGGGGTCATCCGCATTATAATCCAAAATGTTCCGCCGCAATAAACTGTCCGCCTTGGCATAATTTCTGAGGTAGTTGGTCTCCATGTCGGCGTAGTCCAAAACGCCCTTTTTGTCCCGGGGGTAGTAACGGAGGAGTTCATCATACTTTTCTTCGGCGTACACATACTGCCGGGCATCCCGGAAAGCTTCCGCGTAGCGGTAAAACCAGTTTTTTTTCCGGTGGAGCCGGAGGGCTTCGTGAAACCGGTCATTGGCCCGGGCATATTCCCCGGCAAAAATCCGCTCATACCCCCGGCGGTAAATCGACTCGGCCTTGAGGGGGGTATAGATAAACTGATGGATGAGGTAAAGAAGGGAAACCCCCAGGGTAGCGGCTATTAAAAACAGCCGTAATATGGGCAGGAACTTATGGACAAAGATATAACTGAAACTGCCCTGTTCCCTTTCCAGGTCTTCTCCGGTCCTTTTTTCAAGGCCCCGGGGAATGGTAATGGTCCGCCCCAGGATTTTTCCCGCCAGGGCAGCCGCTTCTCTGGTGCTTCCCCCCCGGACCAGCAATTTGATAAGCCGGGACATAAGATCCGGAAGCACCGCCTCTTCGGCAATAAGTTCTTCGCAGGCTATCCGCAGGTTCAGGGGATAGGAGGCCAGGGTTTGCTGAAGCTGAACCAGTTCCTGATCGGTTAGCTGGATTTCTTCAACTTCATCGGAGGGCAGCTCATCGGCGGCGCCCCTGGCCCGGGGGGCGGGCTTTTTGGGCCCGCTGCCGATAGCCTTTTCTAAAACATCGTCTATCCCCGCAAGGGAAAAATCCTCAAGCCCGCCCAGATCCGTCCTTGCCGTTTCCGGCGAGGAACCCTTCTCCTTCAAGCTCCCGCCGGCGGGATCAAAGTTATCAAAGGCATCGTCCGTCCGCGGCAGGGAAATTTCTTCCGCGGGAAAGGAAAAATCATCTTCGCTAAACCCTTCCCCCTCCGCGGCATCGCCGGGCTGTTCCGCCCCGTCTCCTTCGGACAAGGGGAGAAGTTCCTCAAGGGACTGGGGCTCCTCCTCCGGTTCCGTTTCCAAGGGCGGGATATCCAGGCCCGGGGAAAAGTCAAGATCCGGGAGGGTTTCACCGGCATCCGGTTCCAGGGCATCCGGCTCCGGGCCCGCGTCCAGGGCGCCCCCGTCATCCCGGCTTTCTTCCGCGCCCCTTCCGGAAATAGTATCCCCAAGGGGGATATCCTCGGCGATATTAAACTCGGGCAAATCAAAATCTTCCAGGTTGAGGGGCTCCCCGGCGCCGTCTTCCCCCCCGGGGGAGGCTTCGGGGGCTTCTTCAGAAAGATCATCCGCCAAACCGCCAAAATCCACGGCGTCTCCGGCGTCTTCCGGGGGAAACCCGGGTTCAAACTCGCCGGCAAGGCCGTCCAGGGAGCTTTCGGGAAAGCCGGCGCCCTCCTCCGGCAGCGCGGCGGCGGAATCGGAAATATCCGGGGCCGGAACTTCCCCTTCGTTATTTGCGTAGGGCTCATCAAAGTCCGGCAAAGCGTCGAGGCCCCCTTCCATGGCAGTCCCGAGGAGGTCCCCTAAATCAAAATCGTCCAGGCCGGGCAGTCCCGCCGGTTCCGGGGCGCCGGTTCCGTCGGAAACTTCCCCTTCCCCGCCGGTATCCGCCGGGGAAACCGGGGGAGATTCCGGTTCGGCATCGGGTAAGGCCAGATCCTCAGCGGGTAAATTCCGTTCCGCTAAACTGACTGCTTCGTTGCCGGTAGTACGAAAGGAAGTTTTAAATTCTGCGAGGGCTTGTAATGACGGCATATTAAGATATTGGAATATCGGCCGATAATTGTAAAGAATATATGAAAACGATCACAGCCGTTTTGCTCCTTATAATTATTATCGGCACGATTGGGGCAGCGGACACAGAATCTTATCAATTTATCGATCACCTGTTAAACCTCCCCGGGCCGGGGAAGCCGGATGTTTATGAGGACACGGTGATTTTTACCGCCCCTCCGGCCTACCGGCGGGTGGGGATTGCCTTTGCCCACGAGGGATTTGCCCGGGTATATTGGTTCCGGAAACTTTTGGTTCCCCAGGGCGAAGGGGCCGCGCCGGAAAGAAGGAATGATAAAAAGGCGGATCCCTACATGGACGGGGGCTTCCTTTTTTTTGCCTATGAAATCCCCGAAGGCATCCGGGAATTAAGGTACCGTATGGTCATAGACGGCCTTTGGACTACGGATCCCCTGAATCCCCTCCGGGCCGTCGATCCGGTTACGGGTTTGGTTCATTCCCTGGTACCAACACCGGTTTTCCCCAAGCCCCTTTCCCCGGCACAGGCCCCGCCGGGCTTTTTAAGCCTTTCCTACCAGGCCCCGCCGGGAGAATATATCACCGTGGCAGGCAGTTTTAACGGCTGGGATCCCTTTATGTATGCCCTCAGGGAAATAAAACCGGGCTTTTATGCCCTTACCCTGCCCCTGCCGCCGGGAATTTACCAATATGCGCTTTTCCACCGGGGGGACCGGGTGCTGGATCCGAACAACCCCAACCGGGTCTATACCCGGGACGGCAAGGCCGTCAACGAAGCGGCGGTACGGTAATGCCGGGGCTCCTGCATTTACCTTTATAACCAACTGTTGAAGCGTAACAAAAATGACCGGGCGGGCGGGCAAAATTCCCCAGGGGGTCACGCTTGCTTTGCACGAGAAGGTTTTGTCGTTGTCCTTGAGGGTCAGATGGTGCAAAGCTTCGGTCAA
>JAITRD010000058.1 GCA_031288575.1 Treponema sp.
GAACCCAGCGGTTTTTTGTCGGCGGTGGTGCTTATTGAAAAAGCCCGGGTTACCCGAGGCAGGATGTATGTAATTCCGCGGGCAAACAATTCCGGTTTTACCCATAACGATCCCCAGGAAGGATCCCCCCTTTCGTATACAATCGGCAAACCCGACGGCACGGCGCGGAAATTCCGTTACGGTTCCCGGGCGACTAATCCCCTCGATCAGTGGCCCGATCCCGATGTATACATCCACGCCTCAAGCGGCCAGCGTCTTTCCGGCAATGAAACACGGAATCTGAACCGGGGTTATCCGGGGCGTGTTAATGGCACCTTTACTGAAAAAATTTGTTACGGCATCACCGAACTTATCAAAAAAGAAAGCATCAGCCTGACCATTGATTTGCACGAAGCTTCCCCCGAATATCCGGTAATAAACGCGATTGTCGCCCATGAACGGGCGATGCCCCTCGCTTCTTCTGCGGTGTTGGGGCTTGAGATGTTCGACCTCGTTATCGGTCTTGAACCTTCGCCGAAAAACCTGCACGGGCTGACCCACCGGGAACTCGGTGATGCCACCAATACTTTTTCCGTACTGATGGAAACGGCCAATGCCTCCCAAGGCCGGCTGCGGGGCAGGACCGATGAGGCCTTGGTATTAACCGGCAAGGATCCCTATTACGTGAAGGCCCAGCAGCTTGGCCGGCTGTATGTTTCCTACGACGAAACGGGGCATCCGATAGAGGAGCGGGTTGGCCGTCATCTTGCCGGCATTGCGGAATTTATTTTCGCCCTTTCTATGGAAGAGCCGGAAAATGAAATTACTGTTGAAGGTATTCCCGATTATTATGACTTGCAGGAAAAGGGCCTTGGCAGTTTTTTGAATTAATTAAACTTCCCGCCCTAAAGGGCGGCGGGGTTACACTCCGCTGTATATAAAACAAGAGCCGGAATAATGTACGTTTTTTTTATTCTTCTGTTGTTAATTTTACTGCTGTTAATCCTTGAACAGGGGCTGCTTTATTTTGCGCGGAAAAAAATTCCCTTGGTCATTCAGGTAAACGGAACCCGGGGCAAATCAACGGTAACACGGATTATCTATGAATTGCTCCGCGGAACAGGCAGGAGGGTCTGCGGAAAAACCAGCGGAAGTGCCGCCATGTTTTTGTATCCCGATGGTTCCGAAAAACCGCTCAAACGTATAGGCCCGGCTAATGTACGGGAGCAGAGGAATATGCTTTTAAAAAGCGCTTGTTTGAAGGCCGATGTTTTTGTTGTTGAATGTAATGCGGTAAAGCCTGAGCTGCAGCTTGTTTCTTCCCGCTACCTCAGGCCCGATATTACGGTTATTACCAATGTCCGCGAGGATCATGCGGCGGAGCAGGGAAACGCCGGACAAAGGGCCGCTTCTTTTGCCGGCGCGGTTCCCCGGGGCAGTGTTTTGATAAGCCTTGATTCGCCCTTTGACCCGGTGTGGAAAAAAGCGGCGCGGCAAAACAATTTGCGGCTTATTTCTGTTTCCGCCGGTGCCGCGGCATGGGGAGGGGATATTGATAATGTCTTTCCCGAAAATACTGCCCTGGTATTTGCCCTTGCCGATTACCTCCGTTTGGATCGCCGCCGGGTACCCGCATCAATTGCGGCATATCCTGCGGATCCCGGAGCTTTTGGCTGTTATGCCTGGGAAAATGGGCGGCGCAGGATCGGTTTTATTGACGCCCGGGCGGCTAACGACCCTGAGTCTACCCAAAAAATACTTGGTCCCTGTATGAAAAGGCTCAAGGAAATAATGAAGAATCCCCGGTGTATATTGCTTGTGGTTAACCGCGAAGATCGGCCCGATAGGACAAGGGTTTTTATGCGCTATGCCCTGGATATGGCGGATAGTTTTGATATGTTTTTATTTTTAGGGCATAGGCCCCGCTCCCTCCGTAAAGCCCTTCAGGCGCTGCCCGCAGTGTTTATCAAGGGTACGGCGGAACTTGAAAAGATTCTGCAGGAGGAACCGGAACGGGATACTATTCTTGCCGCCGCGGGGAATTACGGCGGCGGGGGCAGACTTATGACAATATGGCTTGAAGCAAAAAAGAAAGAGGCGGGATTTATCCGGATTACGGACATAAAACTTTCATGAGCACCGAACAGTATCTTGTAACGGGTATTATTGTTTCCTTTGTATTTACCGAACTTACCGCTTTATCTCCCGGCGGGATCATTGTGCCCGGATATCTTGCTTTGAGTATACAGCAGCGCCCTCTTGATACGGCCCTCACCGCGGCTGCTGCGGCAGTTGTTATGGTTATGGTAAAACTATTGTCAGGTTTTTTTATTCTTTACGGGAGAAGGCGTTATGCCCTCTGTCTGATCTTGGGTCTGGCATTAAAAATCCTTGCGGAACATACCCTTGCGGGTTTTCCGGCCTTAGATGACGGGGTGCATATTATAGGTTATTTGATCCCCGGCATCATCGCCAATGACATGCTCAAACAAGGTCTCTTAAAAACCGCCCTGGCTATGGCTGGGGCATCGGCGGCGGTCCTCCTTATTGCGGCGGCGTTTTAATGAAAAAACCAATAATCCTTTGTTTTGCCCTTATTGCTTGGACTGTGGTTGTTTATAACTATTGGCGTTTTCTCCCCGCGGATGAAGATTGTCTGCGTGCCATGGCGCTTTATGAGGAAATGCAGCGGAACATCAATAAACCGCTTATCGGGGAAGAATATACCCCTATGACGACAACCCTTGGCAGCCTTGAGGCAAAAAAAAGTTCCCTGGATCCGATTGCCGCCGCCCTTATCGTCAAATTGCTGAAAGAAGCCCAGGTTACCGCCGGTATGCCTGTAGCCATAAACGGGTCAGGCTCCTTTCCTGGTTTTATCCTTGCCGGGCTCTGTGCTTGTTCCGCTTTGCGCCTTAACGCTTTTGTGATTGCCTCCGCAGGCTCTTCGAGTTACGGGGCAAATGTAAAGGGCGCCACCATTGCCGATATACTGCTTGATAAAGCGGTATCCGCCGCAACGGACTCAGGGGGGGCATACCGCCTTCTTGCCCTAACCCCTGGCGGTTCGGAGGACCGCGGCGCCGGACTCGATGCTGCGGAACTGAAACGGCTTGCCGCAGTCTTAGCCCAAAATAATATCCCCTTTTTCCGGCCCCGGAATATAACCGAGGCAATCAATTTCCGCACGGCCTTATTCGAGGAAAATAATTGTGGCCTTCTGATAAACATAGGCGGAAACCATGCCGCGGCCGGCGATGAAACACAGATGGGGCTTTTATACGGGCTTATAAAACCGGATGACGCAAAAAAATACAACGGCGACGGCCTTATGCAGCGATACCTGTTTTCGGGGAAACAGGTGATACAACTGCTGAACACCAAAAAACTTTACGCCGCATATAAACTGCGGTTTGATAAAGAGGGCGCCCTTATTTCGGGGGACGCCCGGCTGCTCCGTTACCGGAAACCGGGCAGACTCTTTGTTTTAGCCCCCCCTGCCTGTCTGCTGTTACTTGCGGCCCTCAGGCGAAAAATGAAACGTTCCGGGTAAACAAAGATCCTGTCCTGGGCCGTCATTTTCCGGATAGGCATAATCGGGTACGCCCGTATAGGTAAAAAATTTTCCCCTCACGGCGCCGGTACAAGCGATCAGGGAGGCAATGGTTTCAAGATGAACCGCCGTCCGTGTCCGTAACGGGGCAAGCTCGCTGGTTTCTACCAAAAATGCGTTGGCCCCGGTCCTGTCGCCCCATTCTTTGTGAGACAGACCGTGCATGCCTTCCGGCGATATGTCCATATACATGGTGATATTTTTTTCTTCAAGATCAAACACCGCGGCGGCGGCAATATCGGCGTTTTTCGGATTTGCGATGATATGCCACGCAAGGTTTGAAGCTGTTCCCGTTTCGTGGAGGTCTATGGCAAGGTCGATGTTTTCAACTGTTAATAAGTTCATAACGGCAAGGGCTATTTTTTGCGTAAGCCCCGCTTCCGCCGCTCCGGGGTACGCACGGTTGATGTTACGCCGTTCATAACCCGGAAGCGCCGTGCTACTGCCGGGCGGAAAATACCTATCCCCATCATCCTCTCCCTGAACTTCCAGGGGCAGAAGCCTGCCGGAACTTCTGTTAAGCCGGGGAATAACAAACAAACGGCCCTGTTCCGGAACAGCATGGCGGGCCAAAAGATCCGCCGCAATAATGCCCGCTCTTTCACCGCCATGGGTTCCGCCAACGATAAGCACATTCATCCCCGCTTTCCCCGAGTCAAGTACATAAACTGCGGTGTTATATGTAGAATTTCTCAGCAGGGGCATATAATCGGAAAGCTTCCGCTCTGCCGTAACCCCCTTGCCGGCGGCTGTTTCGCCGGCTTGGGATAAAACCGCCGCACAGAGAAAAAACACAAAAGGTACTATCCTATGTTCCTGTACAAAACATTTCACAGAAAAATGATAATCCTTAGCAGTCCCTGTGTCAAATCAGTATATTGATGTTTGACATTACCCGCCGGGATGAGCTTCCCCCAGGCTAATGCTGCGGGGCGCAAAAAGGATAAAATCCGGCCCTGTTTTTTGCCGGTGATCGGTCAGGGGTATTCCCTCCGCCAGGGCGGCATAAAGCTCCGGCTGCAGCCGCCGGTCAAGCCGGCAGGGACGGCCGCGGAGGTTAATAAGCCCGGCGGTTTTTCCGGATCGGCTTTCTAAACGGAACACGTCCCGATCTATCCGTACCGCCCCGTATTCATCCCCGGCGAGGCGGTCATAGAGGGCCAGGATACGGGCGGTAAGGCGTATGTCTTCCGCCGTCAAATGCTGGGGATCGTCGGAGAACATGATCTGCCCCGCCAGCAAAAAGTTGACCAGGGCGATAAGTTCCTTTTCATTGTCCGAAAGTTTACAGTTTTTGCTCCGCAGGAAGATCACGTCCGGGTCGTTTTGATAAACCGTGCCGTCCAGGAAAGACCGGCCGATGGTGTCCATCAAACTAACGTATGCCCCGGGGCGGCCCGCGTGCCCAAGGAATTTAACCAGTTGCCATTCCCATGTTTCCCGGGTATCCGCCCCAATCCGGGAAAGGGGAAAATGCCGGTAGGACGGGCCCAGCGGGAGGCCGCAGCCCAGGTAGGCCACCGGCCGGCCCGACGCGGTTGAGGTCCGGGCGGTAAGGAGGGTACAGATTCTTTCGTAATGCTCCCAGGGGCTGCCCCCTTCGGCAAAGGCCCCGGAAAAGAGCCCGGCATAAAGGAAGTCCAGTTTGATGTAGCGAAAGCCCCATTCGTCGATGACCTGGTCCATAAGGTCCTTGAGGCAGGCCGCCACATCCCGCCGGGAAAGATCAAGGCAGTAGTATTGTTTATCCCAGAGGTGGTTAAAACCCGCAACCACAGGCCGCCCTTCCCGGTCCCGGAGGAGCCATTCCTCCTTTTCCCGGAAGATCCGGGCCCGCTTGGTAACGATAAAAGGCGCCAGCCAAAGGCCGGGAATGTATCCTTTTTTTTCTATTTTTTCCGCCACCCAGGGGAGCCCCCGGGGAAAGCGTCCGGCATTAACTTCCCATTCCCCGACCACCTGTTCCCAGCCGTCGTCGATCTGAAAAACCACCGGCTTCCCCCGGTCCAAAAAGAAACCCTTGATAAGATTTTCCCCCTGTCCCAGGGCCTCCAGGTCTTCCAGGATGAGCCGCTCATTGATATCCGTATAGTGATTGTACCAGGATTCGTATCCGCCGGAAAACCTGGTTTTATCCCGGTATTGCCTGCCGGGGCATTCCTTGGCCTGGCTGTTTTTTTCCGTTCCGGCTTCCCCGGGGGAATTTTTCGGAGCGCTCAGAAAATTCAGCTTTTTGAAAATTTCCCCCTGGCCATAGAGCGTCCCCAGGGCGTCCTTTAAATTGAAAAAACCGCGGACAAAAAAAACCGATACTTCCGCCAGGGCTGCACCGGCTCCGGGGATCCAGCCGGGGCAAAAAATCTCGGCGATGATCCCCTGCCGTTTCCGGCTGATATGGTAGCTGACCGGGGGGAGGGAGCCCCCTTCCCGGGAGGCGATACAAAGGTACCGGTCTCCCGACCGGATATACATGATGAAATGGCCGGTAAGCCAGTCCCCGCGGCTTAAGGGGCCGGCCAGTCCCCGGGAACCCGGGGGGTTTAAGGACCCCAGGGGATCCCCGGTGTCCCCCTCCCGGTTGGTGTTTTTGAGAAGCTCCGGGATAATCCTTACCTTCCGGGGCAGGGTTTCCCCCCGGGCAAGTTCCCATCCCGCGGACCAGGAGAGCCAGCCGCCGCACTGGAAAAGGAGATCCCCCGGGGAGCCAAAAGCGGCCCGATCCTCCCTTTCCATGCCGGCTAAAATAAACAAATCCCCAAAGCTCCTGGCGTCCAGGGTGATAACCCCCCGTACCGGAACCGGAAGCTCCCCGGTTAAGGCCGCCCCATAGCGGAGCCGCGTTCCCCCAAGCTCCGGAAGCGCGGTTTGTTCTATCAAGATTTTTCCGGCATTTTTTGCCGCCGCCATCGTTGCGATATGCTCAAATCCGCCCTTTCCCCGTCCGTCCATGGGTCCGCTCCCCTTTTAATTTTTCCATGGTACAGTTTACTATTGGTAACGGAGATTAGCAAAGTCCTATGATTGAACTTGTGGCCTTCCTGGGAAACCCCGGGGAGGAATACGCCCATAACCGGCATAATGCCGGCCGGCTCCTTGCGGAGCGGCTCCCCTTTTTTACCGTCCTCAACTGGCAGCGGAAGTACAAGGGCCGTTATGCCGCCCTTGACTGGTCCCGCCTCCTGGCTTATCAGCCCCCCGCAATGCCGGACGCCGTCCCGCCAGAGGCTGCCCCGCCCGTCTCCGCGGCCGGAGAAAAGCCTCCCCTCCCCAGGCTCCACCTTCTGATGCCGGAAACCTACATGAACCTTTCGGGGGATTCGGTTTATGCGGCGGCTTCCTTTTTTAAAATTCCCCGGGAAAAAATCCTGGTGGTCCATGACGAGCTGGAACTGCCCCTGGGCACCGCGGGGCTGAAATTCTCAGGCGGTTTGGGCGGGCACAACGGGCTGCGATCCATGAAGGCCAATTTTTCCTCCGCGGATTTCTGGCGGCTGAGGATCGGCATCGGCAGGCCGAATCATGACGATATTTCCGGCTGGGTGCTTTCAGATTTTAACCGGGCTGAGACGCCGGTTTTGGACCAGGTCCTGGAGGCCGCCGCCGCCGCCCTGGTCCGTATTTTATTGGAGGGGCCCGGGGCCCTACTCCCCGGGTGGAGCAAAAAGAAACTGTCGGATTAAGCAAGCCCGTGACCGCGAGCTTTTTCAAAATCCCTGGTTTAATAAATTATTTTCCCGCAAATAGGGTTTTAAAACCTTAAAAATGTTATCCGCCATTATTTCGTACCCTGCCGCGTTTGGATGGATCTGGTCAGACATATGTATTCCCCATACCCCGTTCCAAATATCCTCAATTAATTCAATGTTGTTTGATGAGGCAAGGGTGTTAAACATAGTATCATATTGATTAATCAACTCTGTCTGTTTGTCATAATCGGTAATGTTAAAAACCCTTGCCATTTCCCTTGCAATGGCCTCTGTGTAAAATTTTGCGATATATATTTTTCTTTTGCCGTCCTTAATCAAATCAATAATATTTTGCAGCTTCCTTTCCGTGTTTTTTATGTCGATTCCCATACGAAGATCGTTTGCCCCAAGTTCAATTATCACAATAAGCGGATTTTTTGAAAGAACATCCTTCTCTACCTGTGTTAATGCCCAGGGGGTAGTGAATCCGGATGTTCCCGCGTTAATAACGGGAATATTTATTTTGTTTTGCAAATACGCGGGAAAAGATTTTTCCCTGTCCTCTTTGCGGGGGACCGTTGCGCCATAACCGGCGGTAAGGCTGTCCCCAAAACAAACCAATGTACTTTCAGTGTTATTGCCGGCAACATCATGATTGCAGCCTGTAAGGACACAGAAACCAAGGATTAATCCAAAAAAAGCGGTCAAAAATATAAACTTCTTTATACCAGCCTCCTTTACAACCCTCTTGGGGCCGTAAATTAAGCATAAAACAATTCCTCCGCCGGTTTCCACTAAATTTTAGGAGTTTTTTCAGAAATGAGGGGCGATTCCGGTCCCGGCTCTACTCGGTGTAAACAATCAGAATGTCGTCAAGGTTTAATAAATAATAATCGTAATGGCTGCTGTAGCCCGAGACTGGATGCGGGCCTTCCCAATATGCCCCATACTGCGTCCATTCGACGTGATGCGTTCCGGCTTCAATTTCGTACTCCGCCTCTGTCCACGGAATGTCACTGCCCCAAGAAGCCTTCATCGTTCCGTCAATTGAAAAACGGTCACCCCCTATCTTCCTTCCTGATGAGGGATGCTTGTGGGCATACCAAAAAGAAAGCCGTGCCTTCCGGTCCAGTGTAAAACTTAGGCGCAGGCTGCCGTCTATGGCGATTGATTTATCGCCGTTTTTGGGAGGATAATAGTAATAAGATAGAGAATAATTGCCATAGGGAGTTTCGTTATATGAATCGGTAAAATCACCTGCCTTGTAATATCTGGCGTCATCGCTTATTGCAGTATATTCCTGGCGTTCATTAATCGATCCGCTTTCCGCGTCATCAAAAAACACAAGCATCTTTTGAATGTCCTGAAGGGTGCCGTCATTTATGTCATAGGCGGCTTCTACTACTTCGGTATTGTTGTCTATAGTATAAACCTTGTCCTCATAGGCCGCGACAGAAACCGCGTTTTTTGTTCGCAGCTTCAGAAGGCCTTTTTTTCGGGCAAAGAAGATGTACTGGGAACCTGCGGCAACGGTGTTTTTTACCTGCGCCCCTCCCGCCTCAATGTCGGAACCGGCCGTACTGGTGGCGAAATGTTTGCCGTTCCAGGTAACATTCTGTAAAACAAAGGAGGAATCGTTTTTAATGGCCAGATAGGTTTGCCGCGGTTCCATTGCCCCAAGGGTTTGAATATTGGCGGTATCGTCGGTTTGTACCACAACCGTATTATCCGTAAAGGTGAATTCCTTTGTTTCCCCCGTTTCCACCTCCGCTATGCTTTGGGTGCGGCAATTAATGGAAGCCGGAAGCTTGGAAAAAAATATATACCCGGCGCTTCCCTGCGGTATTTCAATGGTTCCTATGGAGCCTGGTTTGAGGCTGGAAGGTTCGGAATTTTTATCCTGCCATTTGATGTTTTCGATTGTCCAGGCTGATTCGTTTTTTATTTTCAGGACGGTTGATGTTATCGACGCCTCTTCTTCCGGGTCTGGTTTGCAGACCGTAATGAGAAGCCCGAAACATAGGACCGTCATTGTTATCCAAGTTGGCATTTTTTTCATGTTCAATGCTCCTTCTTTACTCGGTGTAGTAAACAAGAATGTTGTCCAGGGACAGATAACTGTAGTAACCCTCGTAATAACCATGCTTGGTCCATACAATTTCATGGAGACCCGCTTCAAGGGTATATTCCTGGAAGGACCAGTTATAATTCCCCTGCCACTCCGCCTTTTGGGTTTCGTCTATGGCAAAGACGGCTCCCTCTGTGAGAGTCCCATAATCTATATTGGCATACCAGAAGGAAAGCTTCGCCTCCCGTTCCAGGTTAAGCGTTAAACGCAGTTTGGCATCAGTAAGACCGCCAAGGGCGATTGATTTGCCGGTGCCGGTATAGGGTCCATAAAAAGAAGTATAATTGTAACGATAATAAGGTAACTCGCTAGAGTTGGAATAATAAGCGGAGCCCTTCCGTTCCGCATAGTTCTGTATCTCCCCTTCGGCGTCATCGAAGAAGACCACCGTGGTCGTCATATCCTTGAGGGTGCCCGTATTGTCCGGGTTATTTGCCTCAACGATCAGGGTATTATCGGTAAAGACAAATTCTTCCGTCCCATTCTCCCCAACGGTAACTACCTCCTTGGTACGGGCGAAGGCGGGGTTTGACTTCCGCTTGAAGAAGATATACCCGGAACCGGGGTCAACCTCTTTTGTTACGGTATTCCCGACGGGAACGGAATTTTCGACGGCATTTGACGCAAAGGTTACGCCCTGCCATTGCACGTTCTGGAGTTCGCTAAAGGACTGGTTTTTTATTGTCAGAGCGGTTGACGAGGCCGGTGCAGTTGGTGTAATAGCCGAAAGGGCGCCTTTATTAGTCTCTTGAGTAGTATCCACCACCATGGTAGCATTAGTGAGGGTAAACCGGGTCGTGCCGTTTACCGGTATGGCATCTGCGGTACGCAGAGTCATTGCCACTGTTCCGTCCCTGGTAAAGTAGAGATAGTCGGAACCGTTTTGAACTCGGGCATCTCCATTCCCATTGGCAGGAATTCGCAGATTTCCATTCGATGTTGTTATAATATTGTCCTTCCATTTTACATTACTAATGTCATAGAAGGATCCGTTCTCTATTGCTAAATACTGGTCCTTTACTTCTTCTTCCGCCTCTGTTTCGCAGGCCGTAACGAGAAGCCCGATGCACAGGGCTGCCGTTATTATCCTGATTGGCATATTTTTCATTTAATTACCTCCTGGTACACCAAAAAATTAAAACACAATCTTCTGTTCGCCGGTTTTTACTACCGATGTGCCGTTGTAGGAAAAACTGTAGACATAGCTGTTTTTTGCGGTAAATTCCGGTACGCTGACCGCGTTAAACGTGGTATAGACCGAATAGTCGCCATGGGAGACGCCTTCCGCGGCGGAGGGAATCTCGTAGACGCCGGTCTTTCCTGGGGGGACCGGAAGATTCCCGTTCCCGGTCTGTTTATAGGCTGTTCCGTGCTTGCGTAATTCAAACTGCATACTTGAGGCGTTAAGGATTTTTACAAAAGCCTTCGGGAATTCAAGTTCCGCGGGCTGCGGTATCTGTTTGGTGTAGGATTTGTTTTCTTCCACCACAAAATTTATCTGGATGTTGGGATCGATACCCTTGGCCCACACTTCGCCGCTGGCCAAATCCGTACCGTCCACAACCTTGTAGGCATATTCAATACAAAACGTGGAACCCACGCCATAATTGTCGCTGATCCTGACATCGACCTTTTTTGACTGGCCGGTACCCAGGGATTCAATCAGCACGGGGCCCGAAAAGGCGCCCAGAAGAACCGTTACCGTATAACTGGACTCATTAAAGAAGATTACTTTGCCGGTTTTTATTTCTATCCCGTTGTCATCCGAATCCGGACCGTTGCCGGAAGAACCCGCGGGACAGGCCATTAAGACCAGCGCCATCATCGCCAAAGGCGGCCCAAACAGGCATGATTTTTTCATTTCAACTCCTCATTGTCAAAAGGGAGGCCCCGGAACCGGAGCCTCCCGCGGGGCCGTCAGTTAAGGGGATACAAATTCGTCCGCGATGTCCTGCCGGGCTCCCTCGATAATGATCGCCGCATAACTGGCAGGGTCGCTCAGTTCGCCGCTGCCCTTATAGTTAATGCTAACCGCATAGTCATAGCCGTTTTTGATAATCGGATCATCTGTTTCTCCGATAAATCGCACCGGTATGTGCAGGGAACCAGCGAACAGGGTGATAACGATATTCTGTTTTTCACCGGTCTTAGTGCTTTCCAGTTCAAAGGTAAGTTGCTCGTCCGTCCCAATCACATCATACCCCTCTTGGGAGCTAAGCACCTTGTTCCCTTCCAGGGTAAAGCGGACGGCCTGATTGGGGACCTGGTTTGTTACGGTAATGCAGGCGGAAGGCTGAAACCTGCTTTCAAAATCTGTCAGGCCGTCTGGGGGGAACCAAAATGTATTGGATGTATCATCGGGGCGGGGCACTATCGTTATCATTTCAGAAACGGATGCAGGTTTTAGGGTCCTAATATTTCCGGTTGACCTGGAATAATACACATACACAGGACAAAGGGTAAGCTCTGTTGAAGTTTTAGCGTATAACTGATAATTGTTTGTCAGTGCGGGGAGATATGCTATTGCCTCGCCATTGGGGCCGTCTTTTCGCAATTCGAGCCCATAAGGCCCCAGATTGCTTACCTTATAACCAAAGTCCCCGGTATAGTCGGGGTTGATCTCCCTGTGCCACGTTTTCCTTGGACCATAAACAGCATAAGCTGAATATTCAATCTTTGCCCTAGAGAGGCCGGCGCTGTTTGCCTCGTACTCATCCCTGGACATACCCCGCAGGATCAAAAGACCTCCCGCATCAAAATCATCCAGATCATCGGAAATGTCAAAATTCTTAGCTGCCCCGGCCCTGACCCCGCCGATAAGGTTTGAGGCATCAGAGGGCTGTCCCAAGAAAAGCACCATATCTTTTTGTGTGTTGTTGGCAATGCTCAGGGTTCCGCCGCTTTCAGATTCCCAGTTAATGCTGATATCATTGCCGTCATCCTCCGCGGCATCCGGGCAGGCCATTAAGACCAGCGCCATCATCACCAAAGGCAGCCCAAATAGGCATAATTTTTTCATTTCAACTCCTTGTTTTCAAAAGGGAGGCCCCGGAACCGGAGCCTCCCGCGAGGCCGTCAGCTAATACGATCCTGTCAAGATCGATTAATGGCAACTGTGTTATAAAGAATCTATTTCATTGCTGAGATCACGGACTGTGGCGCTCTCTGTAATAACAGCGGTATATCCTGATGCTTCCTGTCCGGAACCGCGCAATGTCACAGTATAATCATATCCGTTCTTTATAACCGGCTCGGTACTCTCGCCATCGACTCTAACTGGCACCTGTATAGCACCCTGGTAGAGGGTACACACAAGGTTTTGAGGTGTCCCGCTGGCAGTGCTTTTTAACTCAAAAGTAAGAGTTTCGCCGGATGCTACGCCATCGGCATCACCATAGCCATTCTGAGCTACCAAATTCCTGGAGGCGGCAATGGTAAAACGGGCTCCTTGGTTAGCGACATTGTTAGTCACAGTAATATAAGCAACCGGTGAAGTAAGCGAATCCTTAATTCGATCCCATTGATCTTGGCTTGGAAAATAATACGTTTGAATAGCGCTTGAATTGACGATTGACCGAGGATCGATCGCAACGCCCTCAAACACCGATGCCGCTTGCAGGGTTGTTACCTGACCATTGCGTCTATCGTAGTAGACAAACAGAGGAAATACCACCATTTGAGACTGCGAATTGGCATAGAGTAAGTAATTAGCCGCTAGTCTCGGTAGATACCCGATTTTCTCTCCGTCAGGACTGTCTTTCCGCAGTTCCATCCCGATACGCCCGGTATTGTTTACCCTGTAACCAAAGTCACCTGTCCAATTGGGGCTGATTTCCGTCCGGAATTTTTTACCTTGTCCGTAAGTCGCCATAGCGGAGTATTCAATTTTTGCTTGGGACAGGTTGGTCTTGTTGGCTTCGTATTCATCCTTGGTTATGCCCCGCAGGATCATGTATCCGCCGATTTCGAAATTATCAACATCATCGGAAATATTTAATTCTCTGGTATCCAAAGCCTTTACGCCGCCTAGAATGGTCGAGTTGCTGGGTGTTTGTCCTTCGAAAAGAACAATATCCTTTGAGGTATTATTGATAACAGTTAAGGTTCCGCCGCTTTCATCATCCCAGTTAATGCCATTACTGCCGCCATTGCCATCCCCATCATCCTCCAGCGGGCAGGCCATCAGGACCAGGGCCGCGGCCAGAAGAACCGCCAAAAACTTGAACTTTTCTTTCATCGCTTACTCCTTTATTCGGGAAAAATATTTTTACAGGGATACCCCCATAACGCGCGGAGAGAAAATAAAAAAGCCGGAATATTCCCGCGAGGGAACTTTCCGGCCTGTGCTGCGGTATGGCAAAAATACAGTTTCAGCAGAATGTTTATTGGGGGGGGGGGGTACTAATTGTTGATTAAACAAGGAATA
>JAITRD010000068.1 GCA_031288575.1 Treponema sp.
TTGTTCCTGTACTGGTCGCCCCTGCGGTGGCTTCCGCTACCCCCGCTCCTTTTCTCCCGGCATACAATCCTTTTTTTAGTCCCTATCAAAGCAAATCCCCAGGTCAAACCCGTAATATAGGTGGGCTCCTGAGGCCCGTGTAAGTTTTAGTTTATCTGCGGAGGTGAAAATGGGAATGAGTGCGCGGAAAGGCCGCCGGGGGCCGAAAAGGGCGGGAATTCTTTTGCTGGCGCTGTTCGTTTTTATGGGCTTTTCCTGTTCCCGGGAGGTTCCTTTGCCGGAGGAGCCAAAGGCGGAAAAGGAGCCCCTGGCCGGGATCCCCGGGGAGGCGGAAAACCCCCTCGGCGGCGCGATCCCCGGCCCTGCCCTGCCGGATGACGCGGCCCGGGACGCTATTGCGGAGATCGAGCGTTCCGGCGGTTTTACCCGGGGCATGGGCCTTACCGAATCGGTTTTGCGGGAAAATGCCGGGGATTACGGGGGCGCGGTTATGGCCGCCTACAAGGAATTGTCCTGGATCTATAGCTATGGGGAAACGGACCGGGACGCCCTTACCGAGGGGCTCCGGAGGATTCTCCGGCTTTATGGGGAGGACAATTCCGTTCCGGAGGAAAAGGAGAAGGCCCTGCTGGCGGCCCGGGGGGCCCTGGCCTTTCTGGCGGAGGACTGGGCCGGGGCGGAGGAGGTCCTGGGCCCCCTCTTTGCGGCGGAGGAGGAACCGGACGCCTTTTCCCGGTGGATGCTCCTGGTTTGCGCCCTGGAAGGGGGGGATGGTTCCCGGGCAACAAGGATGGCCTATGGCGCGATCCGGGCCCGGTACCTCAATTTCCCCGAATACTGGTACCGGGGCGCCCGGAGTTTCCCCGGGAACGCCGCCGCGGAATATGCCGAGCGGTGCATCAACCTTTCCCCCCAGGGTCCCTTTGCCCCGGAATGCAGGGCCATCCTTGCGGTGCACGCGGGCCTGGACAACGCCGACGGGGAGGCCATCAGGTCCGCCGCTGAAATTGACACGGTCATTACCGAATCCCTTGCCCTGGGTAAAACGGAATTGCTCGCCGAGCTTTTTCCCCTGATTGCCCTGCCCGACAATCCCTATACCCTTTACGCATCGGGGGCCCTCCGGGGACTGGCCGCTTCGGAGCCCTTTAAAAGCTATTTTGCCTCGGAACTCCGGCAAAGGTCGGGGCGCTTGGCGGAACGGCTCCGCTATATCTCCCGGGGTTAAGGAGGAACGGCATGATCAGAAAAAACCCCTTACCCGCGGTATGTGCCCTTATGGGAGGATTCCTTTTTGCCGCCTGCTCCCCCGCGGGTTTTGATGAAGAAACCCTGCTGCGTTACGCCCGGGCCTCGGCGGTTTATTCCGAGGGAAGTTTTACCGAAGCCGCCCGGATGCTTGCCGGGGCAGCCGCCTTTCCCCCCGCCCTGGTCCTGAAGGGCAAGGCGGAATATTTTTCAGGGGACCTGGAACAAGCGCAAAAATCCCTGCGCCGGGCCCTGGATTTACGCCCCGGCGGCGCCGAGGCCTCCCTCTACCTTGCCCGGATTCTCCGGGAAAAGGGGGAAGCCCGGGAGGCGGAGGCCCTGGTTGAGGCGGTCCTGGGGGAAGATCCCTCGGATATCCGGGCCCTGCGTTTAGCCGCGGAATTGTCCCGGGACGGGGGGCCCGGGGGAATGCCCGGCGCGGCGGCCTTTCTGGACCGGGCGGCGGAGGCTTCCGCCGAAGCGGCCCTGGTTTTTCTTGACCGGGCCCGGATGAGGTGGATCGCCGGGGACGGCCCGGGCGCTTTGGAGGATCTGGGAAAAACCAGGGTCCTGCTGCCCCGGGATACGCCCCTGGTCAAATCCGTTGAGACCCTGGAATCGGTTATCCGGGAGGTGATGCCGTGAAAAAATCCCCTTTGACGGGCCTGCTTTTGTGGGTCACCCTTTTTTTATATGTTTCTTGTGCCTCCGTGCCCTTTTCCTCCCGTAAGTCCTGGTCCATGGGGAAACTTAAAAAGACGGGGCCCACGGTGCGTTTGGAAAAGGTATCGGTGGATAAACCCGGGGGCTGGATTTCGATAGAGGAAGAACTGGCTAACCTGACCCCCCTGCTCTTTTTGGAACGGGGCTTTCTGGTTTCTGCCGACCCGGCAAAGGCCGATTACGCCGCCGAGGTCCGGGCCTGGGAGCGGGAATATATGCGGGGCTGGAAGACCAGGCAGTCCATTGTGGTGGAGGTCCGCCTCTGGAATGAGGAGGGGCCGGATTCCCCGGAATACCTGGGAACCCCCCTGGCCGCGGGCCGGGTAAGTTATCAGGGTAAAAAGAGCCTGGCATCCTCCCGGCTGAACAGCCCCATGCTGAAAACCGCCCTGCGGAAGGCCCTGCGGGCCCTCCGCCTGAAGCCTAAAATACCCGCCCCGGAGCAAGGAAGCCCCTCATGAGCTTTTTTGCCCGGCGCCGCCTTTTCCTGATGTTATGGATTTTGACGGCCCTCCTGCCCCCCGGCATCAAAGCCCAGGGGCGATCCATCAGCTTTGCCGACGCGGCCCGGATGGCGGTGGCGGCTTCCGCGGAACTTCGTAACGGATACGCCCAGGGGGCCATCCGGGAAAAGGCCTGGCTTTGGGGCCGCCGGGCCTATTTCCCCCGGTTTAGCCTCAGCGCCTCCGAAGACGACCGGCTTTCAAAAATAGACGCCGATTCCTTCCTTAAAAACTACACCCTCAATGTGGAACAGCTTCTGTGGGACGGGGGCCGGACCCTGCTGGGCCGGAGCATGGAAAAGGCGGAACTCACCTATTTGGAAACCCAGCTTAAGCAGATGAAGGGAGAAATCGCCGAAGGGGCCATGAGCGCCTACCGGGAAGTATTATCCGCCCGTTCCGTACTGGCGATCCGTGAGGCCGCCTTGGCCTCCCTGGCTGAACAGCGGCGTATCCTGGAGCGGGAGGTGGAGCTGGGCCTTGCCCTGGTCATGGATCTGGCCGAGGCGGATATTACCTTAACCGAAGGGCAGATCGAGGTTCTTTCCCTCAGGATGGATTTGGCGGAAACGGAACATCAGTTCGCGGAAATCCTGGGGATGGAGAAACTTCCGCCCCTGGCAGAAGAAATAGACATCCTGAGAAGCCCCCCGCTGCCGGTTCCCGAAAAGGTGCGTTCCATGGCCCAGGAACGGAACCCCGAGCTGGCGGCGGCCCGGTTTACCCTGGCACAAAAGCAGGCGGAGGTAAAATATGCGGCCCGCGCCTGGCTTCCCGCGGTACGGCTTTTAGGCGGGGTCAGTTTGAGGGGCTCCCGGTATCCCCTTACCCAGGCGAACTGGACCGTCGGCCTGAGCTTTGATTTTTCTTCCCCCTATCTGTCCGGCCAATTCAGCGCCGCCATGGGATGGGAACCGCCCTATGACCGGACCGCCCAAATGCAGGGCGCCCTGAGCCCCCTGCCGGAACCCGCCTCGGCGTTAAATGGCCCTTCCGCGAAATTGGCCCTGAGCCTGGAACAGGCCAATTTCCGCCAAACCTTTGAAGCCCTGGGCCGCAAAGCGGCTTATGCCGCGGAGAAATTCGGCCTGATCAACCGGCAGCGGGAATTGGCCCTGGAATCCCTCGGCCGTGCCAAGGAACGGCTGGGCCTCGCGGAACTCCGGATGGAGCTGGGCCAGCTTACCCGGCTTGATCTCATGGAAGCCCGCCTGGAATATGCCCAGCGGGAAGTCGCCGCGGTGGAGGCGGCGGCGGCCCTCCTGGGCGCGGAGCGGGAATTGGAACGGCTCCTGGATCTCTATCCCGGAGAATTAGCAAACCTTTCCGCAAAAAAAACAAGTTTTGGAGGTAGTTTATGAGCCATGGCTGTGTGCTTTTCTTTTTAGCCCTTTCCCTGGTTTTTTCCGCCTGCAAAGGAGGGGATAGCCCTCCCGCCGGGGAGGCCGCCCTTTCGGTTTACGGCCAGGCGGTAACGGTCAGGGAACTCGCCGACGAGGTCAGCGGTTTCGGCAGCCTCTCCTTCCTTAAAAAGATAGACATTGCCGTTCCCCAGGACGGGGTGCTTAGGGGGCTTTTTTTCCGGGAAGGGGACCGGGTCCAAGCCGGGGATTTGGTCGCGGTTTTTGAAAATCCGCAAATCTCCCTGGCAAAGGGCAGGGCGGAAAACAGCTATGCCCAGGCGGAAGCCGCCCTGGAAAACGCCCGGGCCCGGCTGTTGGAGGGGGAGTTTCAGGCGGAAGCCCGGATCCTGGAAATAAAAAAGGCCGAGGCGGAATTGATCCAGGCAGGAAAGGTTTTGGAGGAACAGCGGCGGAAGCAGCGGGATCAGGAAGAACTTTACCGGGCCGGGGGGATAAGCCGGGAGGCCCTGCGGGCGGGGCGTTTTTCCCTGGAATCGGAGGAGGAAGGGCTCCGGCTTCTGGAAAGGGAACTGGAAATCCGCCGCATCGGCTTGCGGGACCAGGACCTTCTTGCCGCCGGGTTCCCCCTGTCCGGGGATGAGGAGGAACAGCGCCAAGCCCTCATCCTCCTGGCGACCGCAACCCTCAGAACCGAGGCCGCCGCCGCCGAAGCCCGGCTGGAAGCGGCTGCCAAGGAACTGGAATCCGCCCGGCTTGCCGAGGAGGAACTCGTCCTTTACAGTCCTTCGCCGGGCATTGTGGGGGGGCGCTACTTTGAAGAGGGGGAACGGGTCAGGCGGGAGGACAAGCTTCTCACCCTGATGGATACCGGGTCCCTTTACGCGGTATTTCCCCTGGGGGAGACCGACGCCCTGCGGCTGGAAAAGGGGATGGAGGCCAGGGTTTGCTTAGACGGGACCGGCGGGGAATATACGGGCCGGGTGGATCTGGTAGCCCCCCAGGCGGACAGCCAGTCCTTTACCTTTTTAGTCCGGGTCCTTATCTCCCCGGAGGAGGCGGAAACCTCCCTCAAGCCGGGGATGTTTGCCCGGGTCACCGTATATTCCGGCCCCCCCAGAACCGCGGTGGTGATCCCCGAATCTTCCCTTGTTAATAGAAAAAACAACGAGGGAACGGTCTTTGTGATCCGGAACAATACCCTTACGGAGCGGAGGGTTTTTACCGGGGAAGCCCTGGGGGAGGATCGGGAAATACAATCCGGCCTTGCCCCCGGAGAGGTGGTGGTGAAAAACCCCGATGCCGGCTTACGGGAGGGAGTATATGTTTCCCTGGCGGATTAGCTTAAGCGGCCCCGCTAAAGGGGCGGCCCGGTTTTTCGCGGGGCTTTTAGCGGTAAGCCTGGAGGGGATGTTCTTTTTTTCCTGCGGTTTTATGGACCTCAGGCCCATAGGGATAAGGGTTTATCCCGGGGAACCGGGGCTTTTGCTTCCCGGGCCCTTTACCCCCCTCGTCCTTGCCTTTGACACCCCCATGGAAAACCTCAGCACCGAGCGGATCCTCCGGGTAAGCTTTAACGGCGGGCAGGTGGAGGGGGACCTCAACTGGGAGGAGAATAAGCTTTCCTTTGTGCCCGCCGCTCCCTGGTCCGCGGGGATAGGCTATACCCTTTCCCTGTTGGGCACGGTTTACGCTGAGGACGGGCGGGAACTGAGGCTTGCCAAATATATCCCCTTTTCCGCCCGGTCTTCGGCCTCCCAGCCCAGCCTGTCCTCCTTTGTTCCCTCCGAGGGCGCTTCCGTAGGCATTACCCCTGAAGACGGGGCCTATGTGGAGCTTAACTTTTCCCTTCCCATGGATCGGAAAACCACCGAAGACGCCTTTTCCCTGAGCGGAACCGGGGACCTCCGTTTTTCCTGGCGGGAAAACGGCCGGGTTTTGCGGATCGACACGGGAAACCCCCTCTCCCCCTGGGAACTGTACCGCTGGACCCTCAGCGATGGCGCTTTAAGCCGGGCCGGAGCGCCCCTGGCAAAATCCGCATCCGCCTGGTTTACCACCGACCGGGACCGTATTTTCCCCCGGGTTTCCCGGACCTGTCCCATGATCCAAAAGGACGGGACCTGGCTGGATACGGGCGGAGCCTTGGAAGACGGCCTTGGAAGCGGATTAGCCGTCGGGGTTGAATTCAATAAACCCATGGAAAGGGCAAGCCTGCTCCGGGCCCTCCGCTTCGAGCCTTCCCTGGCGGGAAGGACGGAACAGTTATCTGAGACCCTTATTGTTTTCATCCCCGACCGGGACCCGGAGCCGGAGACGGTTTATACCCTTTCGGTTTCGGGGGATACCCTGGACGCGGGGGGGCTTAAAATGGGGGAAGATTACCGGGCCCATTTTAAAACCGATATCCCCTATCTACGGCTCCTTTCCTTTACCGCGGATAACCTGGCTTCCTGGGAAGGGGAAGCTTTGCAAAGCCCCCTCCGGCTCCCCGTTTCGGCGGCCGAAAACGGGCTGCTGCGGTTTACCCTCCGGTTCTCCCTTCCCTTTGACCCCCCGGCCCAGCTTGAAACGGCCCTGCGGATTTCCCTGGAGGCTTTTTTCCCCCATAAGCTCCCTCCGGCGGCGCTGCGCTCCCTTTACTGGATATCCGTAGACCAGCTCTGCATGGAATGGGAGGGCCTTGAGGCGGGAAGCGGCGATGAAGCCCACTATTACCGGCTGACAATACCGGGAGGCCGGAACGGCATCGGAACCGGCCGGGGCTCCTATTTGAAAGAAGATGCCAGCCTTTATTTGGAGGTAATAAAATGAAGATTATCCCCTGCCTGCTCCTGCCCCTGCTGATCGGTTCATGCGATTTGCTGAGGGATTCATCCTTTGAGGTTGAGGCCTGGAGCCCCGGGGAGGGCTGCCATCAATCCCCGGAAAACATCCTGGTTTCGGTCCTTTTTTCCCGGGACCCTGACCGGGCCGCCGCGGAACAGGCCTTTTCCTTGACCGAGGACGGCCTTGCCCTCGGCGGCTCCTTCGCGTGGGAGGGGAGGCGGCTTTTTTTTACCCCCGCCGCTCCCCTGGAAAGGGACAGAAATTACCTGCTTACCCTGCTTGCCGGCGCGTCGGATACCCGGGGAATTTCCCTGGAAAAAAAGTTTGAGGCCTCCTTTACTACCCGCCCCCAAAGCCGCCGGCCGGAACTGGTTTCTTTTTACCCTCCCGATGAGGGCTTTTTGACCCTGGGCCGGGAAAGGGTGGAACTGAGCTTTTCCGGGCCGGTTTCCCTCAATTCCTGCGTTGACGCGGTTAGCCTGAGCCCTTCCCAGGCCGGGACCTGGCATTTGGAGGACGATGAAAGGACCGCGGTTTTTACCCCCGCGGAGCCCTGGGTTTTGGGGACCCGGTACCGCTTGCATATTTCTTCCCTCTTTGCCGGCAAGACCGGCTTAACCCTGGGGCAGGATTTTTTCTGCCATTTTACCGCCGGCCCCGATGACACTCCCCCGGTTCTTACCGGGGCCTATCTCCTTGACGCTTCCGGGGAGCCGGAAACATCAATGGAGCTTTTCCCGGAGGAAAATTCCCGCTGGGAAAGGGACAGCCGGTTTTGCCTGGATTTTTCCGAACCGGTTGATACGGCCTCCCTTAAAAAATGCCTTGAGGTTGAACCGGGGCCGTCCCTCGTTATGGAAACGGCTCCGGGATTTGCCGATTCCGTCATCTTTGGCTTTTCCGGGGACCTTAGCTATGGAAGCCGTTTCCTCATTAAACTGAATGCCGGGGTCCGGGACCGGGGGGAAAACGAGAGCGCCGAGGCCCATGTTTTTCGCATTTACGCTGACGGCATTTATTCTAAACCCCCCGCCCTTATCGGAATCCGCCTGCCGGTTCAGCCTTGGAAACTTAAAAATGCCGCCGGGGGAGGGCTGGTTTTTCCCTTGGACGAACCCTTTGCGGTGCTGCGGGTGAGCGAGGATACCGCGGATTGGACCGATGTGGATTATGAGACCGATAAGTCTGCCTGGATAGAGCTATATTTTGACGCGGCGGAGGGCGCGGCGCCGGATCTTTTTTCCCTGCGGGAACTTTTCCGGGCGGAGGCTACCAATAACGCCCTTTCCTTTTCGCCTTCCCAAATCGCCGGGGAAAACTTTTCCCTTCCCGAGCCTCACCCCGAATGGGCCGCCTATAAACGGGTGGAAGTCCGGGGCATCCTTAGGGACAGCACAAATTCCGGGGTAGTCACCTTTATGATCGGTTCCGGTTTATTGGATACCCGGGGAAACCGGAACGAAAATGTTTTCCGGCTGCCCCTTTTAAAATAGGAAAGGGGATGAAGGATTTTATCTGTTTATGCGTGAACCGGCCGGTAACGGTGATCATGGCCCTTTTGGCGGTGTTTTTGGGGGCCTGTTTTTCCCTTTCGGTCCTGCCCCTGGACCGGCTGCCGGAAATAAACTACCCCCGGGTGATGGTGGAAACCCTCTACCCCGGCATGGGGGCCCCGGACATCCGTTCCGTGGTTACCATCCCCATCGAGGATGCCCTGGCTTCGGTAAAGGGCCTGGAACGGCTGCGGAGCCTTTCCCGGGACGGGGCTTCGGTTACGGTTCTTGATTTTCGCTGGGGAACGGACCCCGACAGGATTTCGGTATTGGTCAGGGAGGCTATTGACGCGGTGTATCCCAGCCTCCCCGAAGGCTGCCAAAAACCCCTGGTATCCTCCGGCGCTTATCAGGAGGAACCCCAGGGGATTGTATCGGTGGTTTCCCGTGCCGGGGACGGGATTTTTGCCCGGAACCTGGCGGAATATGAACTGAGAGCCCGGTTCCGCAGCCTGGACGGGGCGGGGGCAATCATCCTTGTGGGGGGCGAACTTCCTGAAGCGGGGATACACCTGGACATCCCTAAATCCTTTGCCCGGGGGCTGGGCCCGGCGGATCTGGTAAAAATTTTAGCCTCCGAAACGGCGGATATCCCCGCGGGAAATGCCCGGGAGGGGGACCGGGAACTGGTGGTGACGAGTTCCGGCCGGCCTCCTTCGGTGGAGGCCCTCGGGGCTTTGACCCTGCCCTCGGGACAGGGCCCCTTTCGCCTGGGGGATGTGGCGGAGACCCGCCGGGACAATGCCCCGCGGGAAAGCGTCTTTATTGCCGGCGGCCGGGAACAGACGGCCCTGGAAATATACCGCCGGCCCGGGGCGGATCCGGTGCGGCTCTCCCGGGATATCAGGAAAGCTCTGAAAGAGGCGGAAGCCGCCTTTTCCCGGGACGCGGAACTTACCCTGGTTTATGACGCCGCCCCTTCCCTGGTCCGGGGGATACGGGACCTGGTCCTGTCCGCCCTGCTGGCTGCTGCCGCCGTGATCGGGGTCCTCATCCTTTTTTTAGGCCGTCTCCGTTACGGCCTCTTAAGCGCCCTGGCTATACCCTTTTCGGCGGCGGCGGCCCTGATCCTTTTAGCCCTGACCGGGAGATCCCTCAACAGCATGAGCTTAAGCGGCCTTGCCCTGGGAATCGGCCTGGTTTCGGATACCGCGGTGATTATCCTGGACCTTCTCCACCGCAGTTTTGCCCCGGGCAGGGGGGACGGAAAACCCCAGGCCGCCGAGGTAAGCCTCGCGGCCGCCTCGGTTTCCGGATCTTCCTTTGCCGGGGCCCTTACCACGGCGGTGGTTTTTGTGCCGGTGATTTTCCTTCCCGGCCCCCTGGGAGCCCTCTTTGGGGACCTTGCCCTTGCCTTGGTCGTTTCCGTTCTGGCGGGCTGGGTTTATGCCCAGTTCGGCCTTCCCGCCCTGTACCGCCTGAGTTATAGCCGGGGAAAGGCAAAGGCCGGCTTAAGCGGCGGCGCGGGGATTTACCGCCCCCTTCTCCGGAGGGCCCTGAGGCGCCCGGTCCGGGTCCTCCTGGGGGCTTCCCTGGCAAGCGTCGCCGGGATGGGCCTCCTTTTTACCCGGCCCCCGGTTTTTGTATCCGCTGAAACGGCTTCGGAAATTGAGGTGTCCCTCAGCTTTCCCCCGGGAACCTCCCTGGAGACCGTCGGCCGGGAAGGGGCGGAGCTTTCCCGGCTTTTATCGGAGCTTCCGGGGATCGAAAGCCTTTTCGGCCGGGCTGGCGCCGAGGGGGAGGATATTCTCCGCCGCTCCGATCCGGATTACCGCCGGGAGGAGCTGCTTTTCCGCTGTTTATTGAAAGGGGAAATTGCCCCGGAACAAACCCTGGAAGGGGTGCGCCGGATTTTAGCGGGGAAAAGCAACGCCGCCCTTTCCGCCTCCTACCCCCAGGACAGGACCGAAGCTTTGCTGGGCCTCTCCTCCTCCTATACCTTAGCCGTCCGGGGGAGCGGCCCCGAGGAAAGCAGGGAACGGGCCCGGCGGGCGGAAGGGGCTTTAAAAGCCGCCGCCGGGGAAGCCCTGGATTCGGTAAACCTTAAACCCTCAGGGTTCCGCCCGGAACTGCGTTTTTTCCCAAACCGGGAATCCGCCGCCTTTTTAGGGATCTCCGCCGTGGAAATTGCCGAAACCCTTTACACCCTTCTGGAAGGGCAATACGCGGGGCGTTTGGAAATTGAGGGCCGGCCCCTCAGGATACGGGTTTCCGGGGAACTTCCCGAAAGCCCCCGGGGGCCGGAGCTTTTGCTGGGATCCCTGCCCCTTTTTTCAAATACCGGGAACCCCGTGTTTTTGGGAACCCTGGGCCGGATTGTCCGGCAGGAAACCGAAGCCGCCCTGGCCCGGATAAACCGGAGCGATGTGGTTTACCTGGAGGCCCTGCCCGCCAAATCCGGGGGCAAAAAACTTTCCGGGGCTATGGAGGGGATCTCCCGGGAAGTTCCGGGGCTTTCCCGGGCCGACCAGTCCGCCTTTAGCCGGTACCGGTCATCCCTTTTCCTTACGGTAATCCTGGTATTGCTGCTCCTTTATATGACCATGGGCGCCCAGTTTGAGTCCTTCCGGCTTCCCCTCATTATTATGATGACCATTCCCTTTTCCCTTGCCGGGGCCGGCCCGGCCCTTTTCCTTTTCGGCCTGGGCCTGGATTCCGGTTCGGTTTTGGGCTTAACGGTCCTTTTCGGCCTTGTGGTAAATAACGGCATTATCCTCTATGAGATAAGCGAGGAAAAGGTCCGTTTAGGGTTTCCGGCGGCCCGGGCGGTTTATTTGGGCGCCTATGAACGGTTCCGCCCGGTGCTTATCACCACCCTGACAACCCTCTTTTCCCTCCTGCCCCTGATAATCTCCCCCCTGGGCGCCTCCCAGCGGTCCATGGCGGCGGCTATGCTTGGGGGGATACTCGCCTCAACCTTCTTGACCCTTTTCGCCCTGCCGCCGATTTTTATCCCCTTCCTGGAAAAAAATCATGGCAAACCCCGGAGCCGGAAAACCGGGGGAGGGCCCGGGAAATGAACAGTTCCGGTTTAACGAAACCCTTTGCCGGAACCTGGCTGGGACGGCCCGTGACGGCCCTCTGTATCCTTTTGGGGATCAGCTTTCTTTCCGTTGCCCTTCTGGCGGGCCGGGACCGGATCCCCCTCCGGAAAACCGGCGCTCCCGGGTATACGGTTATCCTCCGGCATTACGGGATAGACGCCCGGGAGATGGAGCGCACCGCCGCCATTCCCCTGGAGGACGCCCTTTCGGCCTTAAACGGGGTCAAACACATCCTCAGTTCCAGCGAAAACGGCCGGGCCAGGGTTTTTGTCCGTTTTGACCGGGATGTTCCGGGTTTATACGAGGCGGTGGGCGATGCCGTCCAAAGGGTCTATGAGACCCTCCCCCCTTCCGCCCAAAGGCCGGAGATTCTGTCCTCCGATGATACCCGGATTCCGGTTTGGGTAGCCGTGGCTTTCAGCGCCGGTTCCGGCGGGGGAGCGGAAATTCCCGTCCTGGGGGAAATCCTGGAACGGTCGGTCAAACCCGCCCTGGAAGGTTTGGAAGGGGTCGGGGAGGTGGAAATATCCGGCGCCGGCCTGTCGGAAATTGTCATTACCCTCAAGGATGAAGAAACCGCAGCCCGGGGTTTGAGCCCCTCGGCGGTGGCCGGCCTTTTAGGGCAAAATGACCTGCTCCTGCCCGCCGGAAGGCTCCGGCAGGGGGAAACGGATACCCTTGTTATGGTAGACAGCCGCTACCCCGATACCGCCGCCTTAGCCGGGGCCTATCTAAGCCCCGAGGGGGGAGAGCCGGTGCGGCTTGGGGAGATCGCCGGGATTAGCGAGCGGGACCGGAGGCCGGATACCCTTTCCCGGCTGGACGGGAAAAAAACCGCGGTAATCTCCATTATGGCCGGATCCGACGCGGATCTTGGGGCCCTTTCCCGGCGGATTCAGGGGGAGCTTAAAACCTTTGCGGATCTGCCCCTGGAATTGAAGGTCCTCTCGGACCGGGGGGCGGAGGAAAGGGCGGCCTTCCGTTCGGTCCTTGAGGCGGCCCTTCAGGGAATTTTTATGACCGCCCTGGCCGCCGCTTTGCTGGGAGGCAATATCCCGGGGGCGGCTTTTTTCGGGAGGAACCGGCGCCGGAAAAGGGGAAGCCCCGGCCCGGCCTTGGTTTGCCTCTTTACGGTCCCCTTTATCTGCCTTGTTTCCGCCGCCCTCCTCGCCCTTTTAGGCTTTCCCCTGAACCGGACCCTTCTGGGGGGGTTGTCCGCCGGGGCCGGCGCCGGGGTGGACGCCGCCATTCTCCATAACGAAGGGCTGAGGGGCGTCCGTTCTCCCCGGGAGGGCCGGGCGGCCCTGGGCAAAATCCGGGTGTCCCTTATTTCCGGTTCCGTTACCACCCTGGCTGCCCTGCTCCCCCTTACGGCTATGGACGTCCTGTCGGCGGATATCGGCGCCGTGGCCTGGGCCGTCGGGGCGGTCAACCTGGCGGCTTTACTGAGCGCCCTGACCCTTTTGCCGCCCCTCCTGCTTTGGGGGGCCGCCGGGGCGGATCTGCCGGCCCTGGCGGTCCCGGCGGATAAACCCCGGGGGAAACTGTTGAGCGCCCTGGCTGCCGGCCTTGGTTTTTTGGTCCGCCGCTGTTTCCGGCTCGGGGCACGGCTTCTGGCGGCCCATATCAGGGGCTGCCTAAAGCGGCCCGGCTTATCCCTCCTGCCGGCGGTTCTGCTTTCGGCGGGGGGAATTCTTGCCCTGGCCCTTGCCGGGGCGGATACCGGCCTTCCCCCTCCGGAGGATTCGGTTTACGCCCAGATGGAATTTGAGGGAGGCTTCCTCGCGGAAAAGGGGGATCAGCTCCTGGGGGCTTACGCGGAGGACCTGGCCGGCACGGGGGGAATAAAAAATGTTCAAACCAGCGCCCGGACCGGTTCAGGATCCTTGCTTGTGACCTTTGATCCGAAAAAAATCAAGGCCGGAGAGGTCCGAAACCTCCTCCGGGAGAAAAAAATCCCCGGGGGATTTGTCTATATCAGTGAAACCGCGCCGGGGGAGCGGATCTGGGAGATTACCCTCAGCGGGGATGACGACCGGGTATGCCGGGAACTGGCGGAAGAAAAGGCCCGGCTTGCCGCGGCGGCCCCCTTTGTCCGGGAAACGGTCCTCAATTTTAAGGCCGGCGGTCCGGGGCTTACCCTCCTGCCCGACCGGGAACGGCTTGAGGAAGGGGGTTTCCGTTTTGCCGAAGCCGCCGAGACGGCCCGGTGGGGGGTACACGGCCCGGTGGCGTATAAGCGGCTCGATTCCCAGGGCGAAACCGATGTGCGGATCCGCAGCCGTGAAGGGGCTTCCCTGTCCCGGAAAGAAACCGGGGAACTCCTTTTAACCGGCAGGGGGGAAGGGGGAAACATCCGTCCCCTCATGCTGAACAGGGTAATGGAACAGCGGGAAGGCTTGGAGCCGTCGAGCATATCCCGGGAAAACCGCCGCCGGGCAGCCTCCTTTTCTGTCAGGACAAAATCCGAGGATCCCCGGAAAGTCCGGGATAAACTGATGGAATTTCTGGGGGACCCGGATCTGCCCAGGGGCTATACCATCGAATTTGACCGGGAGGCGATCCGTGCCGCGGAGGCCCTTTCGGAAACGGCGGGATTTTTTCTTTTAGCCCTGCTTTTTTGCGCCATGGTTATCGCGGCGGTCAATGAATCCCTGGGAATTCCCCTGGCGGTACTGTCGGTGGTTCCCCCCTCCTTGGCGGTCCCCGCGATATTTATGGTTTTGCGGGGCTACCCCATAAACGCCGCCGCGGCTTGCGCCTTTGTGGCGGTCAGCGGCATGGCGGTAAACGCTTCGGTATTATGCGCCGACGAGATCCGCCGCCTCAGCAAGCAGGGGGGAACCGGCAGCGGCGGGGAATTTTACCGGGCCCTGCGGAAACGGCTCCCGGCGCTCCTGGCTACCACGGTTACTACCGTTGCCGGGGCCATGCCCTTTCTGTTCCTGCGGGAAGGTTCCAATACGGTAATACGGGCTTTGTCCTTGGTTACCGCCCTGGGCGTGGGGGCATCGGCGATCTTTTCTTTAACCCTGATTCCCGCGCTGGCAAAAATTTTCCCTAAAATTTTTGCCGGTCATTAAAGCGGCGCCCCTCCCGATGCCTTTAATAATAAGGAAAGCTTCGGGGGCCCTGCGGGGTTCCGGGGCTTTTTAACAAAATTTGCTTTAAGGAAAAATACGGAAAGGCCAGGGCAAGAAGTTTCGCAGGAGCGGAACAGGTATTACATTCATAGGCCGGCGTATGGCGTACGTCTCATCTTTTTTAAAAACAGCTTTGATATCAAAGCGCGGATCATTATGGCGGGGATTTGTCCGGGGGATTTTGCTTTGTTTGGTTTATTTCCTCAATCCCGGCGGGATTACGGGACAAACCCAGCCTGATGTATTGGGATTTAACCGGGAAGTTTTTACCTATCATTTTGACCGGGCGGACCGGGAGCTCACCCCGGAACAGTGGCTGGCTGAGGCCCGGCGGGGGATAAGCCTGGCCCGCCTTTCCTGGGAAAGGCAGGCCGCGGAACTCTACGGGGATCCTGGGGCTGTCGGGGCGGCGGAAGGGCGCATAGAAAAATGGAGCGAATCGGAACTGGAAAGCCGTTTTGCCGAATGGCTCATAAAACGCTATTTCGGCGGGGCGGTAAATACCCTGGCCCAGGGGGTTGCGGCGGAAATAGGTGAAACAAACCGGCAGTACCTTTTTTATACCGACGGGACAGGACAGGTTCTTTACGATCCCGATACGGGGGATCCCCTGGTTATCCGCCCCGGCGATGAGGGGCGGGATTTTGTCATAGACCGGGAAAAATGGCGGCGGCAGGTTGAGGACGCCATAAACGCCGGGGTAGGGGCATATAAAAACAAAATCGCGGAATTTTATCCCGAACTGCTGTCCTATATTCCCGGAGACCGGCGGGCAAATTTTGAAACCAAACTGGAAGAAACCGCCTCCGCCGCGTCCTTGAAAATCCGGCAGGAATTTGAGGGCCTTGCGGCCCGGGAGGAACGGCTTTTTATCACCCGGCGCATGGGGGATGTTTTTAGCCTTAGGCGGAAGAGCGATGATGAGGCGGCTTTTATGATAAGCGCCCGGCTTGTCACGGAGGCCGAAACGGTTTGCTCCGAGGGTTTAAGCGCTTTACAGGAACGGATAGAAGCCGCCGAAGGGGGAAGCGGCGATTTAGTCCTCGCGGGGAATGAATGGCTGGAAGCCTACCGGGAGCAGTTTGAGCGGGGCCTTAAGGCCTGGGCGGATGCGGAGGAACGGTTTTTTATCCGGCGCATTGAGTGGGAGCAGGAAGCGGGCAAACAGTATGCCGACGGGGAAGAAGCCTGGAGTACCGCCTTTACCCAGTTTGAACAGAACCGGCAAATTTGGGAAAACAAGGCCAAGGCCCTTTTTGAATCCGGGGAAAAACTTTTTCAAAGGGCTTCGGAGAATTTGGAACGGGCCATCGCCGAAGCCAAGGCGGAATTTGACACGGATTTAAAGCTCCGGACCGCCGCCGGGGCTGAACGGGCGAGGGCCTGGGTTGATATGTATATTACCAGCGCCTCCGTGGTAAGCGGCGCCCAGGAAAACATTGATTTTTTGCTAAAAAATTGCGGCGCCGGGGAAACCCTCCTGCTGGGGAGCGAAGAATTAATGCAATGGCTGAACAGCCGCCAAAAAACCGACTGGCTTCAAATCCAGGCGGAATATGAAATTCAATCGGGGGGAAAAGACGCCCTCTGGCATGAAATAGAAAAAATAGCCGCCGGGGAATCGGACAGCGATTCCCAGGCAGCGGCTATCGAAAAAATCAAGGAACTTGATCTTTATTTCGGAAGCTCCCTGGAAATAACCGACGAAATAAGAAGATGGTCCGAGTTATACCAAACCTATATGCTTAAGGCCCGTGAGGCCAGGGACGCACTGGTTAATGATTTTGGTTTGGTCATCGGTACCGGCGCTTTAAAGGACATTTTGGCCCCCGGCGTCGCTAGCGAGGATTTTAATTTAGACGAATACCAGGTTGAACTGATCCGGGCCAAGGCGGTTGCCGGGTATTGGGCAAAACGGGTTTCCATTGCCGGGGCGGTACTGGCCTATGCGGAGGAAATTAGCGCGGGCCGCATGACCGACGGCGAGGGGGTAAAAGCCTGGGAGGCGGCAAAACAGGCCTATGATGACGCGGTCCGCCGGTATGAGGAGGAACAAAAAAAGCTTAACGCCGAAGGAGCCCGGGTTTTAGAAGCCCGGGAAGCCCTTTACAAGGCGGCGGAGGAATTGCGGGAAGCGAACGGCAAACTGGAGGAATTAAATCAGGCCTATGCGATCCTCATGGCCGCCTATTCGGCAAAACGCAGCGATTTTATTCTTGAGGAATTAGCGGTCAAATATAAGGAATTATTGCAGGGACAGGATCTGCTTAATGCCGCGGGAACCGAAGGGGCCTATGCCCGGTATCTTGAACGGGCCGGGGAACTCGGCTTCGCCCAGGAATTAGAAGGGGCGGGGGAATTATTGCAGCGCCTTGTTACCGGGAATAACGGCGGGGAGAAATCCCTGGCCGAACTTAGGGAAGGGGCGTCGAAAATTTTTGTTTTTGCCGGCAATGAAAATTTGCCTGACACAATCGAAGCTTACGGCCTTGATCCGGAGGATCCCTATTACGGGATAATCCGGGATTTATTGGCGGAACGGAATTTACGGACAGGCGAAACAGATATCGCCGAAGAAAAAAACGCTATAAACCAGCAATACCGGAAACTGATTGTTGCCGTGACCGGGGCCGCAAAAAAACGGGCGGAAGGGCTCATTGAAGATCGTTTGCAGGGCATAAAAATGCTGGCCGGGACCTCTGCCGGGGATTGGTATTTTTCCGCCCTGGCTTATGAGCCGGCCCCGGCGGAACAGGAGGCCCTTGATCAGTTGGGATTGGAACAGCGGCTTAAGGAAGACGCGGACAGGGCCCGGCGGGTTTTACTGCAAGCCCGGGCCGGGTTAGAACTTGAGGGATTAAATTATATCCTCAGCGGGGGAGGGGTAAGTGAAGCGGGGATTTTTTTGTCCTTTTTTTACGCCGCCGCCCCCGAAAAAATAGCGGCCCATGCTGAGGCGTTACAGTATCTGCGGAAAACAATCGAAGAAAATTTTGATAAAAGCGGTCAAATATATCTGGATAAATTAGAAGAAGCCGCCGGGAAATATGAAATCCTTCAGTGGTTTATCCAGGGGGGCAGTTTTTTTAATAAGGCGGGGAATGGCAAGATAACCGAAGCCCTTTTGCCCGCTTATGCCGCTTTAAAGGACCGGGCCGAAGGCCTTTTGGAACTTTATCAAAATTTCGGGCGGCAGACTCCCCTGGCGGCCCGGGAACAATGGGCCGGAAGCTTCAATAAATTGCGGCGGATCTTCAGTTCCTATGGGATAGAGGCCGGGGAAAACTATCTGCCGGGAATAGCCCTTATGGGAAAGGCGCTGGCAAACCGGCCGGGAAACCCGGCGGAGAATCTTGCGGGCTTTTTATACCAACTGGACGGGGAGCTTAAAACATTGCCCGACTGGATCAGCGGGGAATTTGAAACGTGGAAAAAATCCTTTATTGAATATATGGCGGCCCGGATGATCTATGTTCAAACCGGGCCGGGGAAAACCAGCGGGGATCTTCAGGAAAAGGGCAAAATCCTCAAGGCCCAAATTTTGGCCCTTCAGGAAATAAATGATACCCTGAATATGTCCGCCCCCGGGGATGCCCGGGCTTTATGCGCGGCTTTGAATATAAATGCCGGAGGATTTTCCCTGCTGAACCGCGCAAATTTGGAAGACGAGGCGGCGAGAAGGATAGGGTCGGAACTTGCGGGCTTATACGGTGCCGCGGATATCCAGGATGAGGCCGGCCTAAGGGAGGCCCTCAAAGAAGGGGCCGCCCGGTATTTCGATTTTGCCGGGGAGACGGTACGGCAAAAGGCTGTGGAAGAAGCCCTGGGGATTTTCCGTGTAAAGGCCGCCCTTAATGCCGGGGAGAATGCGGACCTCCTGGAGGGGGAAACAAAAAGGCTGCGGCTGTATCAATTGTTTTTTTCCATGGGTCTCGGCGGCGAAGGGCAGGATACCGCCTTGTCCCGCATAACGGAATTGGCCGGAACATTTGCGGCCCTCTCCGAAGAAGAACGGGCGCCCTTAGCTGCCTTTACGGCGTCTTATGTCCTGGAATTGCGGGATGCCTACGGCGAAGCGGGGCTTATTGCCGAAAGGATGCTGGGAGCGGCTTTGGCCCTTGTTTTGGACGACCCCGCTTCCTTTAAAAGGCTCCGCGAAGAACTGGGTTTAAACCTTAGCGATACCCCGGAGTCGTTATATGAATTGGCCCGGACGGACGGATTCAGCATCCCGGCGGATATCCTCAAATTCAAAGGTTCCCTTGCCGGCGAAGCTATGCTGTTTCGTTTAAAGTACCTTTCCTCCGGCGGCGGCTGGGAAACCTGCCAACAGGAACTCGATTCCTATAAAGCCTATATCGCCGGGGCTTACGCGGGTGATCCCGCCGGCCTTATCCGGCAGGAAAGGTACCTCCAGGAGGCTGAAGCATATATGGCCCTGCTAAAAATGGGCCGTACCTATTTGGGCAGCGGCGTCTCCGGGGATAATGTTTTTGAATGGGTTTTACAAAAACAAAAAACCGGTCGTCTTGCGGGGGTTAATCCTCTTGATTTATTTCACCTGGCCTCAAGCGGCACCTGGGAGGATCCCTTTAACAATATCCTTACCCAGGCACAGGCGGCCAAGGACGTATACCACGAATTGTTGTCCTATGAACTTAATAACTATTACGATCGGCTTCTTGAAGCCGAGATACGTTTAAATTATGAATATGCCCTGGCTGAGGCTTATGAAAAAACCGGGGCCGCCTTGCAGGCGGAAGAAAAAGATCACTGGCGGCAGTATATCACCGAAGATTTTCTGCGGGAATATAATGAAGAAAAGGGCGAAGGCGAAAAATTGCCCGCCGGCATTACCGGAGCCCCCGAGGGGGACTATAAAATTTCCCGGGGAGCCCTCGGCCCCCAGGAGGGTGTTCTTGCCGATGCCCTTGAGAAGGCGGAACGGAACCGGGAGATATTAAACGCCGCCTTCGGTTTATGTGACGGAAACATAAACTTTGACGGCATGGATGAGTTCAGGGCGGAGGCGCAAAGTTACCTGAACAATCCTGGCCGTAATTGGGATGACTCTGCCGTCATAGCTGTTTCCTACCGCTATTATAACAATTATTATCTGGAAGCGGAGGAACTGCAAAAACATATCGCCAACGAAGAATACCTGCGGAGGGAGATAGGCCGTTTGGGAAGGGGGTATAATACCGCCCAAAAAGGGGAGGAGGAGCTTCTCGCCGAAAGAGAAGAAAAGCTGCGCGAAATAGCCCAACAGCAGGAAGTCTATAAAGAACTGGCGGAAAAATATTCCCAGGCCGCCTATGCCTTTATGGGCGCCGGTGAAAACTATGATGCCCTTTACAAAGAAACCAAAAACCGCTACGAAATCCTGGAAAAAACCCGGTTCAGCTATGAAACCCAGGACGCGATCAGGAGATGGGCAAGCACCGCCTATCTTGATAAGGACGGCGCGGCGGATCCGGCGGCGGAGCCCTATAGGAATCCTCATAATGAACTGGTTTACGCGAGGGAACGGATGGAGCGGGCCGATATTGCCCTTGCGGCCATTGCCGGTTTATACAACAGCGGGGAGACCCGCAGGCCCTATGCGGATCCGGCTTATGAGGAACTGTATAAAAAATACGAGGAAAGCTTCTCCCGCATGATCCTTTCCCTGCGGGCCATGGATTCCCTCGATGCCGCCGTAAGAAGGGAGATGCAAAAAAATGACGCCTATTATCAAACCTATCAATTCTATTTATCGGGATGGGGAAACCCGCCGGAGATTCCCGGCGGCTACAGCTCTCCCCAGGAAAGGAGCGAGTGGGAAATACGGGATTTGATATACGTCAAGGATGGAAAGCTCGCTTTTGCGGCGGATGATTCTTTTTATCTTAACGGAAAAACCGCCGAAACCGCGGCGGCCCTGGAAGACTATTTTAATAGGGATAAAACCCTGGCTCAGGAAACCAATAAGGTTTCTTTGTTTGAGGAAGCCCAAAGGGGGCTCATTGAAAGAATAGCCGGATATGCCCTTGACAGTGAAAAATACCAGCAATGGGGGCTGGCCCGGGATTATTTAGTACGGCAGCTTTTTTCAGCCAATCCCGAAGCGGGATTCCTCGAAACCCTTTACGAAACCGCCAAAGCCCTGGATGGCGATCAGAATTTAGGCAAAATGCCGATAGTGATACAGAACGTGGGCCTGTCTTCATTTTCCATACCCGTATCTGACTTCGCCGAAATCTATCAAGAAATGATGGAAGCCATACAGTTTCAGGCCTGGGAAGCATTAAGCGGCCAAGAAAAGGCGGATCTTGAATTTTATATTATCATTACCCTGCTTGGAGGCGGGGGAGAAAATTCCGACGGGTTTTCAAAAATATCGAGCCTGGGGATGTTTCAATCTTTGTGGCAATATGCGGATGCAAACTATAGAGCCTTGGACCGGGCGTCGAAAACAATATTCATCGGATGGATGTACCGTTCGGACCGGGACACCATAAAAGCTACCAGGGATCGTCTCAAGGCTTCTCTTGACGGATTAACCGCCCGGGTAAGCGGCGGTTTAACGGGATTAAAGGCCTCCGTCGAAAATTTAAGGGACGCTTATAAAAAATATAAGGATTCCTGCGATTATGTTGCGGCCCTAAAGGGCAGCCGGGAGGGAATCGTCCAGTGGGATGATCTGTTACAGGCCCTAAAAACGGCGGGGGATCTAAAGGGTGAAGAACTTGAAAAACTTGAAACCTATTGGGATTTGATGAACCAGGAAACGGGGGAAACCTATGGCAATAACATAGACGCCCTTCAGGGCCTTATCCGGTGGGCCAAAACCGCCAAAGAAGATATCAAACGGGATTTTGAAGAGAAATGGGAGGAGGATGAACTTAAGCGTTTGGAAAAAGAAGCCGAATACCGGGAAACAGCGGAATCCTATGTTGCGGGAAGGGCATCCCTTGAGGACCTAAAAACCGCGGCGGAAGCGGCCTTTGGTGCGGAAACCCCGGCGGGTAAAAATCATCTGGAAAATCTTGAACGGGTGATCATGAAGGATTTGAACGGGGTTATGGAGGACGGTTCCGGGTATAACGCGGAATATATTGGTCTTGCGGAGGAGTATGTGGGCCTTATCCGCAGGGTTTATACCATGAGGTATAACGCGGAATTGGCCGCCAGGGAAGCTGAGTGGGACCAGCACCGCCGGGACATACAGGAAAAGCATGGCGCCTGGCAAAAAACCGCCGCCCTGATTCTTGAACGGGGCCGGGAGGACTGGCAGTCGGGAACGGTAAAACTGAAGGACGCCCGCAATCAGTGGCTGAAGGATTACCAGAAAGAATACCTGCGGATTAGCAATTTATGGGCGGCGGCATATCTGGCGGGCTTGGAGGACAAAGAAGCCTGGATCGCCCAAGCCGCCGCCGCGGCCAATAACGCATCCTCCGTGGCGGCCCTTGCCCTGGTCGGGGCGGACGCGGAAACCATGGCAAGGGCCATGGATACCCGGATTCCCATGGATACAGCCGGATTGGGAAGCCCCGAGGATGCGGACAGGGTGATGCAGGAATTGTTAAACGCCGCGGGGATTGTAAACCTAACCGGCGCCTTTACCGCCATAACCGGCTCGGCGGAAACCCTGCCCGGCGTCCTGGCGCGGGGCATTGGCGGGCCTAATGTGTGGAACGCCGGGATGCTTCAAGTATCGGCGGCCGCCTTTGCCCGGGAGACCAACAAAATCCTCGCGGAAAGGGAAGCGAAAAGCCTTGCGATAAATGTAAAAAAGATCATCCAGGACGCGATAAAAAATCTAAGCGGCAGCATAGATGAAGCGAACCAGGGATTCCGGAAAAGCATGGATGATTTATTCATTATTGAGGGCCAATGGAAACGGAGCGGCAAAAATTATATTAAGGATGTTATAGTACATTCCACATTAATCGATCCGGTAATTACCGAACAGGTTTCCGTAGAAGGGTATCAGGATTATCAGATGGAACCGGTTAATTTAAAAACCGAATTGGATGAAAACCGGCTGAAAACCCTTGAGGCCCTTGAGGTCCAGGCGTTAATTGACGACATGATGCGGGAATTAGGCGTCATAAGCGATGAACTGTTCGGCACAAAAGAGGAAAACAGCAAAGAAGGGGCAAAGGCCAGGACCATAACCATAGAGGAGTATAAAGAAAAAATAAGATTCCTCTATCAGACGGTGGTAATCACCGACGAGTATGGGAATAAAAAGGAAGAACGGCTTCCTGTCCCTGAAAAGTATCAGGAACTAGTTAAATCCGAGGAACGGGTCCTGGGGGCGGGAAAATTCGGTTTATATATCGGGTACCAGCCGGTTGTTAAAACCGGCATCGATCCGGATCAGGGAAAAAACGATATTTTTGTGGATCAGGGCCGGGGGCAATTGGGCAAATTAATGGCCGATTATATCTATTGGACTATCCGGGAAGGCCAGGGTGTTCAGGCGATGACCCTGCCGGGCTGGGAGAAACCCTTCTGGGATTCCCGCAACAGTTCTTTTAAGGCTCCTTCCATTCGGAGCGCGGTTGATCTCGGCAGTAAAATTGCGTCGGCTGCGCTGATCGCCGCGGCGCCGGTAACCGGGGGCGCCAGCGTCTTAGGCTCAATGGCCCTAACGGCGGCTGCCTCGGCGTCGGTAAGCCTGGCGGACGATCTCTTTTTTACCGCCCTTGATATCTCCAGCGGGTATAAGGATTTTTACGAGGCCGGTTTTGAATTTGGCAAAAAGGCGCTCGTAACCGCGGCAAGCTTCCTTGTTTCGGCGGCCTTTAGCGGCATAGGGATACCAGGCCAGGGAAGTTTTGGGGCCGCCGCCGGGGCGGGAACAACAGGCGCGGCATCCCTGGCAGGGGGCGGGTTAAACGGCATGGTAAACAGCGGTTTAGGCGGCGCTTCGGCGGTGATAGCCAAAACCGCCATGACCGGGGTACAGAGCCTGACAACCGGTACTATAACCAGCGGGATTAACGCAATCACCTATGACCGGGAAAACGGATTCGGATGGTCCGGGGATATTTTTGCCCAGGGAGTGCGCGGCAGTTTAAGCGGCGCCCTTGTCAACATGACCGGCGTCTTTGCCCAAGACATGACCGGGCAGATAAACCTCTTTGACGGGGAGCAAAATGCTTTGATCGGGAATATATTTAACCGGGTTGGCATTGAAAGGTTTAACAAAATAATCGGCGGCCTGGCCGAACAAGGGGTAAGTTATGCCTTGGGAGAGGATTTTACCATAAATCTCCTGAATGTCGCCGATTTTTCTGGGGGACGGGTAAATTCGGGGTTATTGGAATTAGGTTTCGGCCGTAACGGTATCAGCATGGGCCTGGGATCGGGAGGCGCGGATTTAAGCATGGGCTCCCTTCTGGCGGGCGCCGCCGGATTATACGATACCTTGAAAATAGGAGGGGCCAAGGCGGCGTCGCTTTTTGGCAACGATACCGAAATCTTCACCTTAAACGCCATAAATATGCTCGGCTATACGGGAAATGAATTAAACCTCTTGATAGGGCAGGGAATCTGGCAGGAAACCATCAAGGCAAGGTATGAAAACCTTGGCTCGGACAGCGAGGGCAATGAAATATTAGGACTTTATGATCGGGAAAGTCCCAATACAATAAGTTTATCCGAAGCGCTGTTAGGAAAAGGAAACGCCAAAGGTGCGGCCCTCGCGTCGGTGATGGCCCATGAAGGCACCCATTTGCAGGGAAACCGCTATGAGTATTTAGCCAATCTGCAAGGCTTGGAAACCTATACGGACTTAATAACCATGTTTAATGCAGGGGGGGACGGCAGGTTTTTGACCGCCATCCTCGGCGCGCTGAATGACCCGGTTTCATATACGGCAAATACGGGCAGCACAGATTATTGGAAGGTCATGCGGGACGGAACCCTGGTATATGACGGCCAGGGCTATTTAAAGGATGAAAACGGTTTTTATATAAGCAAGGACGGCAACAGGACAAAACATATCGTCCCGGGAGAAACAATCGGCGCGGGGGGTATAGAAACCGGTCTTTTAAATATTCTTTACGGCGGTACCAGCGGGAAACTATACGACGGATTTTCAGACTGGAAAATAGAAGACGCCCAGGAATTGTTACTATCTTCAGGCTTTGTCCATAACGGGGCTGAAAAAATAAGAGACAGGATGTGGAATACCGGAAATGAGGATAAATCCATATCCTTTGACAAATTGAAAGACTTCGGTAATACGATAGCCGTCCAGGTGTTTATGAACGGCATGGATGAGCTGAGCGATAAGGTTGTTTTTGGCAATGCCGTCGAAAGGCTCTATGCCCATGACAGTATGCCTGATTATATATGGCAGCGTTTTGATCAACTGGTTTCCGCAAAAAGGTATTTTTATGACGCCGGCGGGACCTTGTTTCAAAATACCGAAGGCCTGTCTGTTTCCCAGCTTTTTACTCAAAATAATTTTTACGCGGGAGATCAGCACCGGGGAGTAGATGTCCGCGGCGCTTCTGGCACATCAATACAATCCGGTTATAGCGGAAAGGTTATACGGAATTATAACTCCCAGTCTGCCGGTAACAGCGTTATTGTCGAATACGGATTTAATTTCGAGAATTCATTTTATACAACCGGAATTCAGTCCCAGTTTATGCATTTGAAAAATCCCTCCGCCCTCGCGGAAAACACCATAATAAAAGCTGCGACCATAATTGGGCTGATGGGAAACACGGGATTGGTGGACCCCGCGCCGACCAAACAAAACCCCAACGCGGGAACCCATTTGCATTACCAGTTGATGGGAAATTTGCCGGGTTATGAAGCGGCGAGCCCTGCCTGGGATATGCTTGATAAGCGGCGGAATAAATTTTTGTCCTCCATAGGGGCCCCTCCGACATCAGACTATGTCAGCAATCACGGGACTTCCCTCAATAATAACTATACAGGAAAGGGGTATAACAATTATTTTTATAATGCCAACCGTTTATTTTTGCAGATGGGATTTTAAAGTTTTTCGGGGAAACCATAGCCTCGCCGGTTTTTTGGATTTGACGAAGGCATATAACCATGATAATATGAGCCTGTCCCAAAACTAATTGACTATGCGCTAAAGCGCATGGTTTTGGGCCAGGCTCTTGCAGTTTTTCAGGCTTTTAGCCTTGCAAAACTGCGAATTATAAGGTTACTTTCCCAAAAACTGAAGTTTTGGGAAAGCCTCAATATAGTTTAATTTAACAGGCGAGGCGGTTTCTCCATGCTAAGGGGAACAGGCCGGGGTAAAGGGCGTTATGAAGTTTACAATGCGATGGTTCGGCAGAAAACATGATTCGGTCACCTTGGAACAGATCCGTCAAATACCGGGGGTAACGGGGATCATTACCACCCTGTACGGGACCCAGCCCGGAGAGGTTTGGGAAAAAGGGGCGATCCGGGCCATGAAAGAAGAGGTTGAAGCCGCCGGCTTTACCCTTGAGGGGATAGAAAGCGTTAATATCCATGACTCTATTAAGATAGGTTCCCCGGACCGGGAAAAATATATCGATAACTATATTACCACCCTGGAACGTCTGGGGGAGGCTGGCATCCGGATGGTGTGCTACAATTTTATGGCAATTTTCGACTGGACCCGCTCGGATCTGGCCAAGGTCCGCAGCGACGGCGCCACGGTGATGAGTTACGATCAAAGGGTTATCGATCTCATCAATCCCCACGAAATGTCTTCGGTGATGAACGCCAAATCCAACGGTTATGCCCTGGCGGGGTGGGAGCCGGAACGTTTGGGCCGGCTGAAAGAACTTTTTGATCTTTACAAGGAGCTTACCGGGGAAAGACTCCGTAACAACCTTAAATATTTTCTGGAACGAATCATGCCGGTCTGCGATAAATACGATATTAATATGGCCATCCACCCGGATGATCCCGCCTGGTCCGTATTCGGCCTTCCCCGGATCGTCACCGGCAAGGAGCCCCTCCTGGGGATCGTCAACATGGTGGATAATCCACATAACGGCGTAACCCTCTGTACCGGCAGCCTCGGCACCAACCCCGCCAATGATATCCCCGATATCATCAGATCCCTTAAAGGGCGCGTCCACTTTGCCCATGTGCGTAATTTACGCCATAACGGCCCCGGGGACTTTGAAGAATCCGCCCATTTTTCCCGGGACGGTTCCCTGGATATCTTTAGCATTATGAAGGCCCTCCACGACATTGGTTTTCAGGGCCC
>JAITRD010000113.1 GCA_031288575.1 Treponema sp.
GTTAAATCGTGTTAAATTAAAATTTATCGAAACTTTATCCATAAGGATACTATGAGGAAATTTCCGGGTAAATGACAGGATAAATGTAGAGAGATTTGTACATTCTTACAAAAAAAAGAGGAGGTGATCCACAATGTATGATGGAAAAATGTCGCTCATTCTTTGTGGTACAATGAATTATAAAATCCTAGCCATGAAGAGGCATCATACCGCACAATTTCATAAAACGCTCATTTATTACCCTGTAAGGAATGAGCTATTCCTTATAGAAAATGTCATGATATTCCTTTGATGTCCCATTTTACGTAATTCTTTATAATACAAAGAATTACGTATCATACTTTGTAGATCACCACCCCTGTTTTTTCGTGTTCACACCCGGTCAGCAATACCATTCGGCGGGGATGCCGGAGGTGGTCAGCGTGTGCCGCAAGACTTCAAGATACCCCATCAGACATTCGTTCCGGCACAGGTACAGGGCGCTTATGTTCCCCGTGGCATCATCGATAAAGCCATGAAGAACGCTCCGCATTCCCGTGCCGAACCAGTCGTAGCGGGAAGCGTCGACCTGGAGGAGCTCTCCCGGGCGGCCGCTTCGTTCCCGCCGTTTGAAGCGCTTGCCGCCGCCGCGATGCGTGCGTTTCGACTCGATTCCCGCGTTTTTCAGGAGTGCCGAGAACGCACCATAGCTTATCCCGATGTTCTCCCGTTCCAAGAGCAGTTCCTTGAAGTGGGTGAAGGTGGTGAAGGCATACTCACCGGATTTTTTGAGCGCGATGATTCTCGCCCTCGGTTCGTCTTCCCGGTAGTTGGCCGGAAGCCGGCCGGAGTTACCGTGGACGAACGCTTCCACCCCCCGTTCCCGATACGCTTTTTTCAGCCCTTGTACCTGCCGCTCGCTTATCCGCAACTTCGCGGCTGCCGCCTTAACCGTATAATGCCCCTCGACAGCGCCCTGAATGACCGCCGCTTTCCCCACTGCTCGCTCGCTCATCATATATTTCATACCTCCCATTGTACCAAAGGGTGACATTTTCCCTCGATAGTTCTGGGGGTGACATTATCACTTATGATTCACACACGATACCAGCAATTCCAAATTCAAAAAAATGGTCAAATGCGATTAACCCCGATTTCTCCTTCCGCATACGCATTTGACCGTTTTTTTACCTTCTTTTCTCTTTTTTGCGGCAATTCCATTGCGTAAGGGGGCCGAAAAGAGACCCCAAGAAAGCGGATGGGGTGGCGGTGGAAAAAAAGAGGGGGAGGGGCCCCGCTTTTTTCCGACCGACAGGACCCCCGACATATTTTTCAGGCCTCTTTTCGGTTTCGGAACAGTTGAATTTGGAATTGCTGTCAATAAATAGTATATTATTACCGAAATTTATGATAGATTAACGGGGTGGACAAGTCAACAGATTACAAGTTATGGATCAATAATGAAAAAATATACGGTTAAAGATATTTCTCCGGGCGTTTATTTTTCAAAACCGGTTTATTTGGACGGCCGGTTTGTTTTGATTGCCCCGGAAATGCCTTTTACCATGGAAACCCATAACATCCTCGTAAAGTGGGGGTTTAAGGAGATCGTAAGCGATGGGGAATGCCGGATGGATTACCATCCGGAGGACGACGTTACGCTCGCTTTTGAGGAAGAAACCGCCGAAACCGAGGTATTAACCGACCGGGAAAAGATAAAACGGGCCGAAACCTTTTATAATGCGTTTACTGAATATGCGGAAGCCCTTTTTACCGATGTGGCCATTAAGGGAAAACTTGATTTTAAAGAGGTGGTGGAAAGAATCAAGCGGGTCTGCGATTTTATAAAGGCGGATCACCGGTTTCTGCTCCGGGTTCAACGGGTGGTTGAACCAAAACAAGAACAGAACTACCTGACCTCCCATGCGGTAAAATCAACAATTATTTCCCTTGTTATCGGCTATTATATTAAACTGCCCTATCACCGGCTTATCGAACTGGGGACCGCCGCCCTGCTCCATGAAATAGGGATGATCAAGCTGCCCCCTCAGATTTATATCAATAAGCGGGTCCTCTCGTCCCAGGAATGGCAGGCGATCCGTACCCATCCTATTCTGAGTTATAACCTGCTCAAATCCTTTAATTTTCCCCTGTCTATAAGTGTCGCCGTCCTGGAACACCACGAACGGGAAAACGGCGAGGGGTATCCTCGAAAATTAACCGGGGATAAGATAAGCCTTTACGCGAAGATCATCGCCGTGGCCTGTTCCTACGATGCCCTTACCACGGATCGGCCCCACAAGGAGGCTAAGGACGGTTATACGGGGATGTTGGATCTCCTTAAAAACGAGGGAAAACAGTATGACGACACTATAATCCGGGCCTTGGTGTTTTCCCTTTCCATTTACCCCATTGGGTTGTACGTGCTTCTCTCCAATAACAAAAAAGGCCAGGTAATTGATGTGAACCCGGAAAACCCCCGGTTCCCCATTGTTCAGATCCTTGGAGAACTGACCCCGGACGGTAAATATAAAAGCCTGGAGACCTCCCAGACCGGGGTGTATATAATCCGGCCCCTGACCCGGGAGGAAATCGGGCCCTCAGGCAAGGGATAGGTATGGAGGGGCCCCTGGGAAAGGTACTGTTAATTGTAGGTTTGCTTTTGTTTAGTGGGGTTATTTCCCTGGCGGAAACCGCCCTGGGTTCCGCCCGAAAGTCCCGGCTCCGGGCAAAAGCCGAGGAGGGTAACGCCAAATACCGCAAAGTCCTGGAGATGGCGGAAACTATTGGGCCCTGCCTCTTTTCCTTTAAAATATGGCTCAGTTTTTTGGGGATCCTCACCGGCGTCCTGGGGGGCGTGGGCTTCGTTGGAGCCCTGACAGCGGCTTTTACCGTCCGGGGCGTTTCCGGCGCCCTGGGGGGCTTGCTGGCCTTTATCCTGGTGGTGGCGGCCCTGACCCTGGGGACCGTACTGTTGGGGATTCTGCTTCCAAAAAAAATCGCCCTCCTGGCCCCGGAAACCATCGCCGCCGCCTTCCTTCCGCTTATCGAGTTTTTACTGTTCCTTGCAAAACCCCTGATCTTCCTCTCGGTCCAAAGTTCTCTGGCGCTCCGGGCCGTTTTTCGCCTGGAAGGGCCCGTGGAGCCGGGGATCACCGAGGATGAATTCCGGATAGCCCTGAGGGAAGGGGAAAGATCCGGTATTGTGGAAAGCAGGGAGCGGACCATGGTGGAAGGGGTTTTTTACCTGGGGGACCGGCCGGTGGGGACCTTTATGACCCACCGGTCGGAAATAACCTGGCTGGATATCAACGCCGGCCCGGAAGAGTCCCGAGAGGCCGCCCTGAAATTCCGGGATCAGCGGTATTTTCCCGTGGCCGACGGCACCCTGGATAACGTGGTGGGATTGGTGTACGTTCAGGATATCTTCCTTTCTCTGACGGAAGAACCCTGGAAGGGGCTCAAGGCGATCCTCTCGCCCCCCCGTTTTGTTCCGGAAACCATGACCGCCCTCAAGGCTTTTGAGGCATTTAAACAGGGGGATACGGATCTGCTTTTTGTTATGGACGAATACGGCGGTTTCTCCGGGGTCCTTTCTGTCCGGGATTTGGTTGAGGAAATAGTCGGGGAGCTTTCCGATTCCGCCAATGGGGGAGAAGAGATCCTGCGGCAGGATGACGGTACCTACCTGGCCGAGGGGAGCGTTAATATCGACGATATCGCCAAAACCTTTTCCTTGAGCAGCCTCACCGGGGATCATCAGGATTACCACACCCTGGCGGGTTTTGTGTTGAGCCTGGCCGGGGAGATCCCGAAAAACGGCGCGTGTTTTGCCTGGAACGCTTTCCGCTTTAAAATTATTGCCAT
>JAITRD010000158.1 GCA_031288575.1 Treponema sp.
GTAAAGGCAGCGCCAAAGGGGGGGAGACCCGGCTATCTCCCGCCAGGGGGGCACGCTTGTTTTGCACGAGGAGGCATTGGCTTGCTCCCGAGAGGGTCGGATGGTGCAAAGCTTCGGTATAGGACCCGCAGGGTCCTCAGTGCCCCTCTGGGGAATTTTTTGCCCCCCAGCCGGCCTTATTGTTCCGTTGAGGGAGGTTTAGGTGGTAAAGGCAGGCCCTTTTAAGGGGAAGAGATTTCTGGGTGAGGGGGGAAAAGGGGCTATCTGCCGCAAAGGCTAAACTTGACCCACAAAATTCTGTGTAATTTCCGCAGGAGAGGGAAAAATGCCGTGAAAAACGCTTGTAGAGCCCGCCTCCGCTATCTTTTCCGGCGGAGAATTCCATTTTCCCGACCTTTCCCCTTCCCCGGTGGGCCTGCTCAAGAAAGGTGGGGCAACTTTAGCCTGAAAGGGGGATAACGGTACTCGGATAATAAATTTACCGCCCGAATTGTGGGTCAAGTTTAGAGCTTGAATATATCCCGGGGCACCACAGGATATATCCTGAATACCGGCCGCACCCGGCGGGGCACCGGGGCCGCAGGGAGCGGCCCCGGTGCCCGGGAAGAATACCGCGTCCATCCGGGGCTTTTCCGGGTGCGGCCCTATCTGCATTGCGCTTTGCCGTCCCCGGTTAAATCTGGCTTATTTCGGGGGACTTCATAATCCCCTGGGGCCGGAAGAAATATTCATAGGTCCAGGCGGCGCCGGAGGAACGCCAGGAATCGGGCCCCCACCAAAAGCCGGGTTCCCGGTTGACGGCGTGGAGCTGGCCAAAGGTATTGATCCGGCTGCCGTAATAAAGGATCTCCAGGGTATGCCGGCCGCCGCTAAGGCCCTTTAGCTCAAGCCGGTAAGGAGAATAGGCGATGACCCCCTTGTCCGCGCCGTCCGCCTTGACCCGCAGCAACTGGCCGTAATAGCAGGACACGGTCAGGCTTAACCCGTCCCCGTGGCTCTCCGCTTCAAGCCGGTAGCTGATATTGCCGCCGTAGAAGGGAAGGCCCTGGCGGGTAATGTCCCCGAAGGCAAGGGTCCTGACCGGTTCGGTCAAGGTGCACCGGGTTCCCCGGACCTGGACCCCGAAATCCCCTAAAAGATACAGGGCCTCCAGATCGGTTTTGCGGCCATAGGGCATCCTGAGTTCCAGGATATTCTTTCCCGCCTTGACCGGGGGAAGTTTTACCTTGCCGATGCAGCGGTCCGCATACCAGCCATCGGGAGGGGCCGCCGTTTCGCCGTTTAAGCTCACCTGGGTAAAGGCGGCGTTTTCCAGGGCAAGCTCCGTTCCGGCGATGCTGATTTCACTTTCAAAGGCATACCGGAGCCTCAAGGCATGGGGAGTGGAACGATCGTATTCAACCCAGGGCTGGGCCATGCGGTTTCCCCGGAGGGGCCAGCCCAGTTCGGCCCGCAGCTTGTTATCCAGGCGGAGTATTTCCTCCGCCGGCCCGTAGGGACTCTCGTTAAGGGCGTATTCGGCTATATCAAGAAGGAGCACATTCGGCTCATGGAGGGTAACCGGAACGGGTTCGGCATAGCGGCGGACCGCCGCCGGGCAGGGATCCGGCGCAAGCCGGCCGCCCGACGGGGGAGGTCCTTCCATAAGGAGCCGGGGAGTTTCGGCGCGAAAAAGGGCTTTCCCCTTATCCAGCCTCAGCAGGAGGCTGTCGTGTTCAAAAAAGGGACGCCTAATGAGGGTGAAGCCTGCCTCATGCTGTACTGCCACAGGGGTGATGTTCCCGCTTATCGTATCGTAGCAGGCCGCCGCCCATTCCCCCCGGATCCGGATATGCAGGGTCTCTCCCTGGGGAATGTGGGGATTATCCGGTTTGTCCGCGTGGGCAATAAAAAGCCATGCCAGGGGAAGCCCCTGGGGGTCCCGTTCCTGGCGGAACTGGTACAGGAGATTTTGGACCTCCCTGCCGGAACTGTCCCGGATGCCGACATCCCGGACATCCTCCAGCATAGTAAGCAGCCGCTGCCGTTCAAAACCGATATGTTCAGCCTGCCCCCAAAGTTTCCGGCCCCGGTCGTCCGGCCGGGCCCCGGTATATTCCGGGGGATACCCCAAAAAGATGATCCGCCCCCCGGCCTTGTGGAAAGCCTCAAGCCTGAGGAGGGTGGATTCCCGGATGGTTTCCAAACCGGGGACGATGATCACTTCGTAGTCCATTTTTCCCACCGGAAAGCAGGGCCGGTTCCGGGAATTTTTCGCGTCCCCGATCGCGGCGGGGTCGCAAAGATCCGGCAAAAGGGATTCGCAGATATAATCAAAGTCGATTAAGCCCCGCAAAAGCCAGCCGCAGAGGTTCTGGAAATTCCGGTCCATCTCTTCCCGTATGGCCTGGGTGTTTTCCCGGGCGCCCCAGTGGAGCCAGTAACTTTCGATAGGATGTATCACCCCCACCCGGGTTTGGGCTTTTCCCCGGGTCAAAACCGAGGCAAGCCGGGCAAAATGATCCTCCACATAGGGATATTCCTGATACCAGGGGGACTGGTAGTTAAAGGTGGCCGGATAATCCCGCTTTGCCTCGCCGTTCATGGAAACCCAGGAAAGGTGGGGCACCCGGACCGTAACTCCCAGGGCCGCCTGCCAGTCGCCCTGGAGTTTATGCCCCCGGAAATCAAAGTCCCAGTTGGTAACCCCGTAAAGCTCCGAAAGCACCCCCGGATACCCGTACTGGCGCGCCGCGGATTGGGCCTGTTTCGCGGTGGTAAATTCCCGCCTGTCGCACAACATGTCAATCCCGGGCAATTGGAAGGAGCGGTAGGAACGCATGGCCTCCCCTAAAGCGTGGGTTTGGCTTTCCAGGGTTGGTTCTTCCATCATGTGGCCGGTGAGCATAATGCCGTTTTTCGCGCACCAGTCCCCGCATTGATCCGCAAAGGCCGAGGCAAAACGTTCGGCGATATGGTCATGGTAATGATAACGGATTAGGGACGCCTTTGCACCGGGAAGATCCCAAAGCAGTTCCGGCAGGCCCCCGATCAGGCTTTCGCCGCCATAGGCCGCCTTATAGGTTTCCTCGATATCATCGGTCCAGGGGAGGATAACATCCCTGTCTTCCCGGGCAAAAAAGAGGGTTCCCTTCCGGGAAAATTGGGGTTCGTCGGTAAAGATGGCGGGGATTAAAGCGCCGAAATCGCCGGCGAATTCCCGGCGGTACCGTTCATGGGTAACTTTGATA
>JAITRD010000211.1 GCA_031288575.1 Treponema sp.
TTCTTCTTGAAGCAAAAGAACAAATTATCCGCGAAAAAAACCAGCAGGAGAGGGAGACTCGGGAACGCAGGGCCGAACTGCAGCGATACGAACGCCGTGTCGTGCAAAAAGAAGAGACCTTAGATAAAAAGACAAGTCAAATAGAAAAAATGGAACAGGCCCTGGCCGAAAAGGAACAGGCCTTTGAAGACCGGGAGGAAGCCCTGGGCCGGGAAGAGGACCGGTACCGGGAAGAATTGGAACGGATTTCCGGATTAACCAGCGAAGAAGCAAAGGCTTTGATTATCCAGGATTTGGAAAATGAAGCAAAGCATGACGCCCAGGCACTGATTAATAAGATTGAGCAGGAGGCTAATTTAGCGGGCGAAAAAAAGGCCCGGGACATCCTGGTGGCAACCATTCAGCGGCTTGCCACGGAAGTAACCGGGGAAGTAACCGTAGCTACCGTCATTTTGCCCAACGATGAGATGAAGGGCCGGATTATCGGCCGGGAGGGGCGGAATATCCGTACCCTGGAGACCCTCACCGGGGTGGACATTATCATCGACGATACCCCCGAGGCGGTGGTTATTTCCTGTTTTGACCCGGTGCGCCGGGAAATTGCCAAGGTGGCGCTGGAACGGCTTATCACCGACGGGCGGATCCATCCCGCCCGGATTGAGGAGATCGTTACCAAGGTTACCAAGGATATATCCCAGAAAATCTTTGAAGAAGGCGAAAAGGTCCTCTTTGACCTGGGAATTCACAATATCAAGCAGGATGCCATCCGCGCCCTGGGGCGGCTCTATTTTCGTACCAGTTACGGTCAGAATGTTCTTTACCATTCCAAGGAAGTGGCGATCATCGCCGGAATTCTGGCGGCGGAGATCGGCGCCAACCGGGAATTGGCCAAACGGGGGGCCCTGCTCCACGATATCGGCAAGGGGGTGGAATCCGATTCCGACCTGAACCACGCGGAAATCGGCATGGATATGGCCCGGAAAATGGGGGAGGACCCCCGGATCATCAATGCAATCGGGAGCCACCACAACGACATGGAGCCTTCCTGCATTGAATCGGTGCTGGTCCAAATCGCCGATGCCATATCCGCCGCCCGGCCCGGCGCCCGGCGGGAAACCTTGGACAATTACATCAAACGCCTGGAAAACCTGGAAAACATTGCCGAAGGCTTTACCGGGGTGGATAAGGCCTTTGCCATCCAGGCGGGCCGGGAACTGCGGATTATCGTGAATAACGAGGCGGTAAACGATGAGCAGTCCAAGGACCTGGCCAAGGAAATCGCGAAAAAGATTGAGAATGACCTCCGTTATCCGGGCAGGATCAAAGTAACCATCATCCGGGAAACCCGGATTGTAGAATACGCCCGGTGAGCGGGGGCATGGAAGCCGGGAAAACCCTGTTATCCGAAGATCCTCTTTTTTAGCATCAGCCCCGTCGGGGTGGTCGCCAGGCCGCCCTGGGCGGTTTCTTTGAGCCCTGACGGCAGGGCTTCGCCGACTTCCCGCATGGCCCCGATTACCTCGTCCACGGGGATAACGCTTTTAATGCCCGCCAGGGCCATATCCGCCGCGGCAAGGGCGCACATGATTCCCCCGGCATTACGTTTGACGCAGGGGACTTCCACCAGGCCCGCCACGGGATCGCATACCAGGCCAAGCTGGTTTTTGATCGCAATGGCACAGGCTTCGGCCGCCAGCAGGGGACCGCCGCCGGATAATTCCGTCAGGGCCCCCGCCGCCATGGCCGCGGCGCTGCCGCATTCGGCCTGGCAGCCCCCTTCGGCGCCGGCAAGGCTTGCCTCATTGGCGATCACCAAACCCAGGGCGCCGGCGGTAAAAAGGGCCATTACCGCGGCCTCTTCCGTAACCCCCCTTTCATCGATCATGGTCAGGATTGCGGCGGGTAAAATACCGCAGGAACCGGCGGTGGGGGCGGCCACGATCTTCCCCATGGCCGCATTATACTCCGCAATCGCGATAGCCCGGGCCATGGCCCGGGCGCAAAAGGAGCCGGTAAGGGGGTTAATTTCCGCATAACGGGTCATGCGGAAACCGCCGCCGCCGGTAAGCCCGCTGGTGGACCGTAAATCCTCGGCGGCCCCCTTTTCAGCCGCCCGCCGCATTACCTCCAGGTTATCTTTCATGCGTTTAAAGATTTTTTCCGGGGGCAGGTCCATTGCCTCCGCCTGATCCGCCAGGACGAGATCGGAAATCCTTTTTCCCGCTTCCGCCGCCTGCTTGGCAAGCTGGGCTATCGAATGGTATTCCAGCATGGGCGTTTTAATTCCCCTCGTTTTGATTTGCCCGCAGATACACCACGCTGTTTATATGGGGCAGGCTCCGCAGTTTGTTCACCATTTCACGCTCCATAGAGCCGTCAATTTCCAGGGTCATCACCGCCTCAAAACCCCGGTGGGGGCGGTTAAGCTTAAAATTGCCGATATTAATGCCCATTTCCGCCATCCGGGAGGTAACTTGGGCAATCATCCCCGGCATATCCTGATGGGCAATAATGAGGGTATCCGAATTTCCGGTAAAGGCGGTTTCCATTTCATTAACGCCGGTGATCAGAATATTACCGCCCCCCACGGAAGCGCCCTGGACAAGACATTCCTTGCCGCTTTCTCCCGCCAGATGGATCTTGGCAGTATTGGGATGGGCCTTGGGGATTTTTATCTCGGCGATATTGAAAATAAGTCCCCGTTCCCGGGCAATCGAAAAACTGTCACGAATTCTTTCATCCTCCGGGAGCATCCCCAAGAGGCCGCCGATAATCGCCCGGTCGGTACCGTGACCGCGGCAGGTCTGGGCAAAGGAACCGGCTAAACCGATATCCGCCTTATGCACATCCTCCCCCAGAATTTTCCAGCTTACCCTGCCGATACGCAGGGCCCCGGCCGTATGGGAACTTGAGGGGCCAATCATCACCGGACCGATAATATCAAAAACATTCATTGCCATACATTAAAAGTATAAAGCATTAACAGGGGGCATTTCCCGGTAAAGCCGGGACGGGTTGTTTTAAAGCAAACGGTCCTGTTCAGGGGCCGTCTTTATCCTGAATTTCCAAAAGAAGGCCGATTTGTTTGAGGATATAATCCCGAAACTGGGGGTCAAGCTCCCGAAAGAGGCTGACCAGTTTGGTTAATTCCTCATCGGAATGTTCGTTAAATACGGGACCTTCTCCGGTTTTAAGCCAATCCGCGTTTACGTTGAAGGAAGAGCAAATTAATTTAATGAGCCGGTCATTAACTTTGCGTTTTTCCGTTTCCACTCCGGCCAAGTACCCGCCGGAAAGGGATATCACGCGGGAGAACTGTACCTGGGATAACTTAAGAGTCTCACGAACTTGCTTAATGCGGCGGTTGATGGATATCACAGGCATTTTCTTCATTACCCTGTGATGATATCATGTAAAAAACCTCTTCGACAAGATAATTCATAAATAAATATTGACCTGATAACTATATCATATTATAATTCTGCCATAGTAAATAGCATCTTTTAAAAACCGCCTCCCTTAAAAAGGCTTTTATCTTAAAAAAGGATGATTTATGACGGAATTGCCGGAAAAATTCGAGGGAGAAACTAAACTTTCCGTGGAAGAAGCGGAGACCGCCCTAATCGGCGCGGGATATTGCCGTTTGTCGGAAATAAATAGGAAGGTAATCGCCGGAAAAGCGGAAGCCCTGGCATTTGCCCAGGAAGCGGCGGAACAGGGGGAGCCGAAAAAAGGACGGGAAAGGGCCTTGCCCGGGGAAGGTTAAAAAAGCTAGGGGCTTTATCTTATTTCCGATACCCTTTAGAATTGCCCTATGTCGATTTTACGGGCCCTTATGATCGGTGATGTGGTCGGGGAACCGGGGCTTTTGGCCCTGGAGAAAAAACTTCCCGGCCTTATTCGGGAATATGCCGCGGATTTTGTTACGGTAAACGGGGAAAACGCCGCCGACGGTTTTGGCTTGACCGGGGATACCCTGGGACGGATATTGAACGCCGGGGCGGATGTGGTTACTTCGGGGAACCATATTTGGGAGAAGCGGGAATTCTGGCCCGTCCTGGATACGGAAACCCGGGTCCTGCGGCCCGCGAATTATCCCGCCGGAACCGCCGGCCGGGGCTGGGTAAAGATAGACAAGGCCCCGGCAGAGGGAGGGCTCCCCGTTTCTTGGATCGTGGTGAACCTTCAGGGCCGGGAACTTATGCCGCCCATTAACTGTCCCTTTAGGGAATTTGACGCCCTTGTCGACCGCTGGGGCGGCGGGGCAATGTCCCCGGAGTCTTCCCCGGAAGGGAACCTTCCCGGCGAAGGGAGCAAACCGGCGCCGGTGATACTGGTGGATTTTCACGCCGAATCCACCCGGGAAAAGGAGTCCCTGGCCTATTACCTGGACGGCAGGGTTTCCCTGGTGGCCGGCACCCATACCCATGTGCAAACCGCCGACGACAGGATCCTGCCCCGGGGTACCGGTTATATTACCGACCTGGGAATGTCGGGGGTAAAGGACAGCATTATCGGCATGGATACCAAGATTTGTTTAGACCGGGCGCGGAACCAGGTGCTTTACCGGATGGAATGCGCCAAGGGAGAGGGGGAGGTGCAGGGCATTGCCGCCGAGATCGACGGAGATACCGGGAAAACCCTTTCGATAAAACGGATAGATTCAGAACCAGTCCCGGTTTAAGGGGCTGCCGATTTGGATCCCCTCCCCCAGATAATCTATGCGCCGTCCTTCGATAAGGATCTGCACGTCCCTGATATTGGAAAATTCCGTCGCGGTCCAGACGATTTGTTGAAGCTGGGCCGCGTATCCCTCCACGCCGTAGGTGTTATACTGGAATTCTTCATTAAAGTTGATATAGGCGGTTTGCCCCCGGACCATGGCGGAGAGGATCCTCGTTCCCCGGGGAATAAAGTTCTGGATGTTTCTGCCCTGCTCTTCCGCGGAGGGGCCCTGCAACAGGGTTTGCAGCACGTCTAACAGGGGCGAATCCGAAAGGGGAAGTTTCCTCATTACCTGAGCCCGGAGGATCGCGCCGTCCGAATCAATCCGGATAAAATAGAGGGTCCGCTCCCGGGTTTCCGGGGGATCGGGCTGGGCAGGGGGGGTATTTTCGGATATTTGCCCGGGAGGAAGGGCGGCAGGTTCGGACACCCCCAATGACGCCGGGGGCTGGGCTGTTTCCGGGTCTCCCCCCGGTTCAGGCGGCGGTGGTTCTTCGCCGGCAAGGGCCCCTTCCTGATCCGCCGGAACGCCCGCCGGGGACTGTTCCGCTTCCGGCTCCCGGGCCGGCTCGGGAAGGTCAGGCGGCAACTCCGGGAAAGACTCCGCCGACAGATCCGGCGGGATTGCCGGGGAATTTTTAAATAACCGTTGCGGGATTTGGGTTTCCTCCAGGGTGCCGCGTATGAGGTCACGGTTAATCATAAAAAGGCCGATAATCAGGATGAAAAAAGCCACCCAAAAGATGATGCCGATAGGCTTTTTGCTGGTTTTTTGCTGTTTTTTTGTTTGTAGGGCCACGTCATTATGATAAGGGGAATAGCCGGAGCGGTCAACCGCCGTTTTAACCTAAAGCAAATGACCCTGCCTGGGTTTCGGGGGACCCGCAAATTGCAATTTGAAGATCCCCCTGATATACTGTAATAAGAGAAAGGCCATGTTTCAGATTTTGAAGTGCAAGCTGGAGACAATCGGTCAATATTGTGTTTTTCTTGGAGAAATATGCCGGTGCGGGGTTAAGCGGCCCTTCCGTTTTACCCAATACCTCATGGAGATTGAACTTTTAGGGGTTAATTCGGTACTGATTATCTTTTTATCCGGGGGAGCCATCGGGATGATTTTTGCCCTGCAAATGGTTTCCCTCCTCCAGCCCTTTCAAGCGGAGGTTGGGGTTGGTGCGGCGGTGGCGGTGGCCCTGTCCCGGGAATTGGCCCCGGTTATCACCACCCTTATGCTCATCGCCAAAAACGGCTCCGCCATGGCGGCGGAACTGGGAACCATGCGGGTTACCGAACAGATTGACGCCCTGGAATCCATGGCGGTCAGTCCCGTGCATTACCTGGTTTTGCCCAAGGTTTTTGCCTCCCTCGTGGTTTTTCCGGTTTTAACCCTGCTGGCCAATGTGATTGGAACCCTGGGCGCCTATTTTGTCTCGATTTACGCCTTTGACATTGATTCCGCAAGTTATATTGATTATATGTTTAATTTTTTATTTCCCCGGGATATTGTTACCGGTTTGATTAAAGCGGCGGTTATGGGGGTTATTGTGGCGACTATCTGTTGTTTTAACGGGCTTCGTACTTCCCAGGGGGCAAAGGGGGTCGGGAACAGCGCTACCAAAGCGGTAGTAGCATCCTCAGTAAGCATCCTTGTGGCGGACTATTTTTTAACTACCCTGATGCTGCCCTATATATACGCATGAATCCTATTATCCGGACCCAGCATTTAAAAAAATCCTTTGGCCGTAGTTTTGTGCTGCGGGACGTGAATTTAGAGATACCGGAAAAATCCATCTGCGCCATCATCGGGCAGAGCGGTACCGGAAAAAGCGTGCTTATCAAAACGATTATCGGCATGATCAAAGCCGACAGCGGGAAGGTGTGGTTCAGGGACAAGGAATTGACCAGCCTCGGGAAGGACGAATTAATGAATATCCGGCAAGCCTTTGGGTATTCCTTTCAAAACGCCGCCTTATTTGATTCCATGACGGTGGGGGAAAATCTTGCCTTCCCCCTGAAGGAGGTTTTGCGCCTGAAAGACCGGAAACAAATTCGGGACAGGGTTGCTCAACTGCTTGACTGGATTGAGCTGCCCGGAATCGAGTCCAAGCAGCCCGATGAGTTATCCGGGGGCATGCGGAAACGGGTCGGGGTTGCCCGGGCGCTGATTATGCACCCCGAGGTGCTTTTTTTTGACGAACCCACTACCGGCCTGGACCCGGTTTTATCGGAAACGATCAATAATTTGGTTATGCGGGTAAATAGGGAGCTTGACATTACCTGCGTGATGATCACCCATGATATACCGGCGGCCTTTAAGATATGCGACAAAATTTTCGTTTTGGACAACGGGGTTGTTGTCGCTCACGGTTCTCCCAAGGATGTTGCCGGGTCTAATCATCCGATTGTAATGGATTTTATCCGTATTTCCTTTGAAGAGCTGCGGGTATGAACGGTTCCCAGTATATCAAGATCGCCCTTTTTTTTATCTCCCTGGGAACCGCCGGCGGCGCTTATATCCTCTTATCCTCCGACGGGATGAACAGCTTTAATACCAAAACATACGAGGCGGTTCTGCCGGATGCCACCGGGCTTTCTACCAGATCCAGGATTTATCTCGCGGGGATTCCCGTGGGGAAAATCCGCGCCATTGAGCTTACCGGCAACGAAGCCCGCCTGCAAATAGCCCTGCGCAAGGATGTGGAGATCCGGGCGGACGCGTCCATTGCCCGAAGGTCCTCGTCGATCCTGGGAACCTCCATGCTTTCCCTCGACCCGGGTACGGAATTGACCTCCCTTCTGACCCCCGGCGGCAGGCTTTCCGCGGAAAAAAACGCCCGGGACATAAATAACATCATGGGCCTTGTCGGGACTGCGGGGGAACAGCTTACCTCCCTCCTGAGGGAATTTCAAACGAACCAAATGCAGCTTCTGGCGATTTCCCTGGAAACGATCAATGAAATTACCCAAAAAATCAACAGCCAAACCGACGCCGAGTTAGAGCGCCTGTCCCGCATTCTGGAGGCGGCGGCGCTTATCGCCGAACAGGCCGAAGGGCTGCTGCTGGAAAACGGCGAAGGCATCAGCGCTTCCGTGGCGGAGATCCGCGGGGCCCTGGGGGATATCCATTCCATTACCGGGGAAATCCGCGGGGGGCAGGGAAATATCGGCAAAACCATCTACGATGGCCGCCTCTATGACAGGATCCTTTCTACGGTGGAAAAGGCCGACGAAGCGGCGGAGAAACTTCAGACGGCCCTGAGCAATATTAACAAGCTGGCGGTGAATGTGGACGGGGTGGTAACCAGCGCCGGGGAGGTGGTGGAAAGGGCGGCCGGTCTGGGCATACAGGTTGATTCCTATGCCCAGTACCGGGTGCTTTCCAGCCAGGTTCAGGCCGGGGCCGCCCTGCGGCTGAATCCCCGCTCCAACGACCGCTGGTACCGCCTGGGGGTATCCGGCATTCCCGGGGGGATTTCTTCCCGGACCATCAAGGAAATTACCGATGAAAGGGGCAGCCGTATTTCCTACGAAGATATTAACGAAACCCGGTTTGCCTTTGCGCTGGACGCCGAGATTGCCCGCCGTTTCGGCCCCCTTACTTTCCGGGGCGGCCTTTTTGAAAATACCGCCGGCCTTGGCATTGATATTCAGCCGGTAAAATGGCTCGATCTGTCCGGGGAGGTCTTTGATTTCAAATCCGGGGAATTTCCTAATTTGCGGGGAACCCTGACCCTGTATCCTTTTTTTGATCCCCATTCGGATAAACCCTGGAATTGGCTCTACCTCCGGGGGGGCATAAATTACGCCTTGGACAAACGCCGGGACTTTTTTATCGGCGGCGGGGTCCGTTTTGCGGATCGGGAGGTTAAGGGCCTGGTAGGACTTCTGCCGGTCCTCGGCGGGAATTAGGGGCGGCCCGGGCTAATTTTCTTCAAACCGGGCCAGCATAAAAAGCAGGTCCGAAAGCCGGTTCAGGTAGCGGCATACCGCCTCAGGGACCCCGTCCAGCCGGTCCAGGGTAACCAGCCTCCGTTCCGCCCGGCGGCATACGGTCCGGGCTATATCAAGTTTAGCCGAAACCGGGTTTGCCCCGGGGATGCTGAAACCCCGGACAGGCTGGGTTTCTTCAAATTCCCGGACCAACCGGGTAAGCTCCCCGTCATCCGGCATGGGGGCGGCAGGTTCCGGCGGCTTATGGGCCCTAGCCGGGGCGGCGATTATTCCGGCAAGGAGGAAAAGTTCCTTTTGGACTTCCAGGAGGATTTTTCCGGTGCGGGGCTTAGGCGCCGCCGCCCGGGCATCCCCCAGGAAGGCGTTCAGTTCGTCCAGGGCGCCCAGGCATTCTATCCGGGGATGGTCCTTGGGGACCCGTTCTCCGCCCAGGAGGCCCGTTTCGCCCCCGTCCCCGGTTAAGGTGGAGATGCTCACGGGGAACCGGGGGGACCCGCCTCCGCCGGGAGGGCCTGTAAAAAGGCCTCCAGTTCTTCGGTCCCCGGGAAAACTCCCTGAAAAAAGGCTCCCCCTCCGCCTCCCCGGCCGCCGCAACGGGTCATGGCGTTTTGCAGGAGGGCCCGGAGGTCCCAGGTTTTAGGGCCGCAGAGGGCGGCGAATTTAAAATCCCGCCGGGAAGCGGCCAGGACAATTCCCCCCCTTAGTTTCAGGGCCACCCGGCCGATACGGGCGGCCTCTTCCATATCCCGGTCGGTAAAGACAAGCCGAATAATCCGGCTGCCCGCCGGCGCTCCGTCTTCTCCAAGTTCGCGGAGCAGGGCCCGGGCCTGATATTCGGCAAGTTCCTCCTCCCGGGCTTTGAGGTTCCGCTCAAGCTGGCCGGCCCTTTCAAGCAGGGCCAGAACCCCCCGGCTAATTTCCGCTACCGGGACCTTCAGCGCCCGGGAAACAAGCTCCCCCTTTTGCCGGAGCAGACGGCTGTCCCGGATAACCCGGCGGCCGGCAATAAAGGAAAGGCGGGTCATGCCCTTGTACTTTTCCGCCCCCAGGATTCTGAGGGCCCCGATTTGGCCGGTCCTTTCAAGATGGGTTCCACAGCAGGGAGAAAAATCATGGCCCCGAATTTCCACTACCCGGATCACCGCTTCGTCCCGGGGCGGAATTTTCCGCAGGGGAAAATCTTCCAGCCGCTCCGGGGGGCAGAGGTGGATGATTACGGGAGCATCCCCCTCAAAAGCGTCCGCCAGGGCCTCCTCCAGAAAGATAAGGTTTTCTTCGGTCAATTCGGGGGCATCCACGTCAATGGTGCAGACCTCTTCCCCCAGGTGCATGGAAACCGTGGGCTTTCCGAAAAGCCGGAGGATGGTCCCCGAAAGAAGGTGCTGGGCGGTATGCTGAACCGTAAAATCCCGGCGGCGGCGGGTATCCAGGATAAGTTCCGCGGGGCCGGGGAGGAGATTTTTCCCTGTCCCGGCGGAAAGGATGTGGAGGATTTCCCCGTCCTTTTCCAGAACGTCTAAAAGGGGAAGGCCCTGGATTGTTCCCCGGTCGCCGCTTTGGCCCCCGCCTTCGGGGTAAAAGACGGTCCGGTCCAGGATCAGGGCTATCCGGTCTTCCCCCAGTGGCCGGATCTCCCGGATTTCCGCCCTAAGGGGCTCCCCCGACGCGTATTCATAATAAAGCCCTTCGGTTTGCATAGATAAGCCCGCCCTGCCGCCGGTAAACCCTGTCAGCCGAGCCGTTCCAGGGGCTCGTCTACCCGGGGGCAATTCCGGTTTGTTACCCTGGCAAGGGGCCGCGCCCACTTTACCGCGTTGGTTATCACCCTTTGCACGTTTTCGTTGTGGTAGGTAGGATAGCTCTCATGCCCCGGCTGGAAATAAAAGATCCTGCCGTATTCCCGCAAAAAGGTTACGCCGCTCCTGAAAACATTTCCCCCCTGGAACCAGCTAATAAAAACCGTGCTTTGGGGTTCGGGGATGCCGAAGGGCTCGCTGTACATTTCCTCCTGGTCCAGGAGAAAGGTTTCGGGAATTCCCGCCGCTATGGGATGGGCGGGATTGGCGGTCCATACCCGGCACCGCTCCTCCGCCTCCCGCCAGCTCAAACGCCCGCTGGTGCCCGTCAAGGCCATAAAAGGTTTTGACTGGTGGGCCGAGTGGAGGAAAATGCACCCCATGCCCATTTGTACCCGGTCCGCCACCCGTTTTACCGCCTGATCGCTGATCAGGTGGTGATATATGTGGCCCCACCAAATAAGCACGTCCGTGTTATTCAGAATGTCTTCCGATAAGCCCTGTTCCGGATCGGTGATGATCGAAACCCCGGCGGAGATTTCCTTATCCTTATTAAGAAAATCCGCTATGGTTTTATGCAAACCCTCGGGATAGATTTGGGCCGGCGCGCCTTTTTTCTGTTCATCCGTATATTCATTCCAGACCGTTACCTTAATTGGTGTATCGGCGTTCATATTTTCTCCTTTTTCTTTCTTTTCAAAAGATGCTTTTATCATAACCCCTTTATACTGCTTCGTAAACAGCCCTGATAACCCCTCCAAATTTACCTTTTTTTCTGCTATGGTAGATTAATGCGTAATAAACTTACCAAGGAATTGGCAATCTGCGGTCTTAATGCCGTGGCGGCCCGGGGCAAATATCATCCGGAAACGATCAGCCGGTTTTTTCTGCGGGAGGACCGGCTTACGGCTTTTTCCGGGATATGCAAAGATTTGGCGGAACGGAAACGGCCCTATAAGCTCTGCGAGGACGAGGAACTGGAACGGATTAGTAAAACCTCCCGGCATCAGGGGGTGGTGGCCATGATTGAAGAACCGGAGGTGAAGCCCCTGGAGGAGGAGGAGTTAATCCGCTGGGCCCGGGAGGGAAAAACCGGGCTCCTCCTCCATTCTGTGGGGAACGATCACAACCTTGGGGCCATGGTCCGGTCCGCCGCTTTTTTTGAGGCCGCCTTTGTGATTATCAGTGAAGCGGATGCCGAGGCCCGGCTTACTACCAGCGCTTACCGGGTTGCCGAGGGGGGAATGGAGCACGTGATCTTCCGCAGAATCCGTGACAGCGCCAAATTTCTCCAGGCCGCTTCCCGGGTTATTATTACCATCGGGGCCGACCCCCGGGCGCGATGGCGTATCCGGGATCTGGACACCATTATCAAGGGATGGCGGACACCCCGGGAGAACGGGCGGCCCGGCATTGCCCTGGTGGTGGGGAATGAGGAAACCGGCCTGCCCCGGGAAGTGCAGGAACAATGCACGGCCCTGGTACGCATCCCCGGCACCGGCCTTGTCGAATGCCTCAATGTCGCCCAGGCGGCGACCCTTTTTCTGCACCATGTCTATGAACTATAGGCGGGTGCCCGCGGGAGAGGCCGATCCTGATGCCCGGGCGCTTTTGTTTTTTGATACCCTGCGGGACAAAACCTGCAATCCGGCATCGGTTAAGGAATTCCTCCGGGGGCTGGGGGAGGTTTCGGCGGATATACCCATCCTCAAAAACATCGCGGCCCTGATCGGCGGAGAAACCCCGGGGGGAATTGTCAGCAGCCGCCTTGAAAGCCGGTACCTGCGGATCCGCTGCGTTCAGGAGGAGTTGAGCGGGCTGGATTTTAATTTAATTAAACCGGGGATGGTCTTTGAGGATTTTATCTTTTCCCGGATCGATTTTTCGATCTACAACAAAATTGAGGAACAAACCTTCTGCCTGCTTTATGACCGGGGGCTGGATGATTACGAAGACGCTTTTTTTGAAAAAAACTTTAAACGGAACCGTTCCGAAATAGGGGATATTATCCGCCGGAACTATAAAAAAATCGGCCCCCTTTATTACAATCTCCGGGGGCAGGGGAACCCCCTGCTTCTTGCGATCATGCGGACCCTCAGGATCTCCCTGGACTTTTGCCCCCTGCTAAACCGGGAAGAGGTCTTAAACGAATGTACCGGCCTTATCCGTTTTTTGCTGGAAAAAACAAACCGGCAAGGGCCTTTGCCCCCGGCGCCGGGGAAGGAAAGTTTTTTTTATTTGGCCCAATCCTTCGGGACCCTTTTCCGGCATATCGCCCTCAGCTTGGACAAGCTTACCTTTACCCACAACGACGGGATGGAAACTTTGCTTTTTGCCGGAGAAACGCCGGCGCCTTCCCGGCCCGGTACTCCCCGGGCCGCCCTCCGGGGAACCTTCCATCCCCAAAATAAGCCCTATACCATTACCCTGGTTCCGGCTGAATAGGGTCCCGGTTTATATAAACTGCCTGAGGTATTTAAGGACCGGTTCCCCGTAACCGGGAGGAGGATACCCCAGGCCGGCGGAAACTTCCCCGGATATCTCCTGAAATAAATTACAACAGTTTTTGAGAGCCTTCCCCACAAGCTCCGGGGAATTCACCTGATAGGTTGCCGCAAGCCCTTCCCATAGTTCCCGGGACACGTATTTTTGCAAATATTTATATGATTTTCCGACGCTTACCGAATAGTC
>JAITRD010000233.1 GCA_031288575.1 Treponema sp.
AACGCCCTGGAGATAAACAGGGAAAAACAGGGGGAAGCGGCGGGGCATCCGGTGGTTATAGAGGTATTGCAGCATATCGGGGACAACCGGGTACGCTGCGTCGCCATGGAAGCCACCGAGGGGCTTTCCCGGGGTTTGGAGGTAAGGGACACGGGGAGTCCGATCCGGGTGCCTGTGGGAGAGGCCGTCCTGGGAAGGATGTTTAACGTTATCGGGAACCCCATCGACGACCGGGGGCCCTTTACTGCCGGGGAATACGCCTCCATCCACCGGAGCGCCCCAAGTTTTGCCGATCAGCGGCCTGCCACGGAAGTTTTTGAGACGGGAATCAAGGTTATAGACCTGATCGCCCCCTACGCCAAGGGGGGCAAGATCGGCCTCTTCGGCGGCGCCGGGGTGGGGAAAACCGTGGTCATCATGGAGCTTATCAGGAACATCGCCACCGAACATTCCGGCTATTCGGTCTTCTCCGGGGTGGGGGAACGGTCCCGGGAAGGGGCCGATTTATGGAAGGAGATGAACGAGTCCGGGGTGGCGGAAAAGACCGCCCTGGTTTTCGGTCAGATGAACGAACCCCCGGGAGCCCGGATGCGGGTAGCCTTAACGGGGCTTACCATGGCGGAACATTTCCGGGACGAGGGGGGCCAGGACGTGCTCCTCTTTGTTGACAATATCTTCCGGTTTATCCAGGCCGGCGCCGAGGTTTCCGCCCTCCTGGGCCGCATCCCCAGCGCCGTGGGTTACCAGCCCACCCTGGCTAACGAAATGGGGTCCCTCCAGGAACGGATCGCCAGCACCTCCCGGGGTTCCATTACCAGCGTCCAGGCGGTATACGTCCCCGCCGACGACTTGACCGATCCCGCCCCGGCCACCACCTTCGCCCACCTGGACGCCACCACGGTATTGTCCCGGAAGATCGTGGAGCTGGGGATCTACCCCTCGGTGGATCCCCTGGGTTCCACTTCCCGGATCCTGGACCCCGCCGTGGTGGGGGAGGAACATTATCAAATTGCCCAAAAATGCCAGCAGACCCTCCAGCGTTACAAGGAACTCCAGGACATTATCGCCATTTTGGGCATGGACGAGCTTTCCCCGGAGGATAAATTGCTGGTGTCCCGGGCCCGGAAGATCCAGCGCTTTTTCAGCCAGCCCTTCTTTGTGGCGGAACGGTACACCGGCATCCCCGGCCGTTATGTGCCGGTTCATGAAACGGTCCGGGGCTTTAAGATGATCCTGGACGGCGAATGCGACGCTGTCCCGGAACAGGCCTTTTTTATGGCCGGAAATATCGACGATGTATTGGAAAGGGCCAAACCCTGATGGCAAAATTTTATTCCTTTGAGGTGCATACCCCCCACCGGCTCTTTTATTCCGGCTCCGTGGAGGGAATCATCCTCACCCTGACCGACGGGGAAATCGGCGTTTTTGCGGATCATTCCTTTTTTACCGCCCCGGTTGTTACGGGGTCCCTGAAAATAAAAGACAGCCGGGGCCTGTGGCAAACCGCCTTTATCAGCAGCGGCATCCTGGAAGTAAAAAGCCATAAAACGGTCCTCATGGTGGAGGCCGCCGAATGGCCCCATGAAATAGACCGGGGCCGCGCCCTGGCCGCAAAACAGCGGGCCGAAAACGCCCTGGAAACGGGGATGTTTAAATTTGAAACCCTTTCCGCCAGGGAAGAACTTAAACGGGCGGAAAGCCGCTTAAAGGTATCGGAACAACAGGACAAAGCAACATAAGCCTGCTACGGAGCCGGCGGGAGAAATTTTATTTATGGAACAGATAACAAAGAAGGAAAAACCGGTCCCGCGGCCGGAAAGGGTTATTCAATTCGGGGAAGGGAATTTCCTGCGCGCCTTTGTGGACTGGCAAATAGACATTATCAACGAAAAAGCCGGTTTTAACGGAAACGTGGTAATCATCCAGCCCCTGGAGCAGGGCATGGGGGATGTGATAAACGCCCAGCGGGGGCTTTATACTACGGTATTGCGGGGAGTCCAAAGGGGCAAAACCCTTGAGGAATTCCGGCCTATCCGCGCGGTAAGCCGCTGCGTGAACCCCTACTCCCGGTTTGACGAATACATGAAATGCGCGGAAAATCCGGATCTGCGTTTTGCGGTTTCCAATACCACCGAAGCCGGCATAGCCTATAACGCCGGCGACCGCCTTTCGGACCGGCCCCAGCGTTCCTTTCCCGGCAAGGTAACGGCTTTTTTATACCGGCGTTTTGAGTTTTTCCGCGGCGATCCCGCAAAGGCCCTGGTGTTTATCCCCTGCGAGCTAATCGACAAAAACGGCGACAAACTTAAAGAGCTTGTTGGGCGCTACGCAAAAGAATGGGACCTGGGCGGGGATTTTATTGCCTGGCTCGGGGCCTGCGACTTTTGCAACAGCCTGGTTGACCGGATTGTCCCCGGTTACCCGAAGGAGGAGGCCCCCTCCATTTACGAAAAACTCGGCTACGAAGACAAACTTTTGACGGCGGCGGAGATTTTTCATCTCTGGGTAATCGAAACCAAAAAGGATTATAGCGCCGAAATTCCCTTTGTAAAGGCGGGGCTCAACGTAATCTGGACAGGGGACATGAGTTTCTACCGCACCAGAAAGGTGAGGATATTAAACGGCGCCCATACCTCCATAGTTCCCGCGGCGTACCTCTGCGGCCTGGACACGGTGGAACAATGCACCCAGGACCCGCTGATGACCAAATTGCTGGAAAAGGGCATTTTTGAGGAAATCATTCCGTCGATGGACGGCAATAGGGAGGAGTTGGTCAAATATGCCCATGAGGTGCTTGAACGTTTTGCCAATCCCTATATCAAACACCTGCTTCTTTCAATAACCCTGAATTCGGTGTCAAAATTTAAGACCAGGGTGCTTCCTTCCCTGACCGGCTATATTTCCAAAACCGGAAAACTGCCGCCGGTTCTGACCTTTTCCCTCGCCGCGCTTATCGCCTTTTACAACGGCGGCAACCTCAGGGGACGGGAATTAACCGGCAGCAGAGAGGGTGTCCCCTATCCCATTCAGGATGATGAAGAAATAGTAAAATATTTTGCCGCCCTTTACCGCGAAGAGGCGGACAGCATGGAAGCGAGGGCAAAAAAAATCTCCCATGCCCTGCTGTCCTGTACCGGCTGGTGGGATGAGGATCTTACCCGCTATGCGGGGCTGGAAGATGCCGTCGCGGCCCATCTCGCCGCGGTTTGGGCCGGGGGCATTAAAAAGGCAATAGAGGGACTTGTGTAGCCTATGGGCGGAATTGCGGGCGGAAAATCGAAGATTTTTATTATCAATAACCGTGATAATGTCGCCCTTGCCCTCGGGGAAATAAAAAAAGGGGAAGCCCTGTTTTTGGCGGATCCCTGCCTCGAAATAACCGCGGCGGAGGATATTCCCCCGGGGCATAAAATCGCAATCCGGGATATTGAGCCCGGCGAAGGGATCATCAAATACGGTTTCCCCGTCGGCGCCGCCGTTGCCGGGATTAAAAAGGGCGCCCACGTGCATACCCACAACGTCCGGACCCTGCTGTCCGAAGGGCCGGACTACCAGTACCGGCCCTTTTCCCCCGCCGGCGGATCAGGGGCGGCTGTCCCCGAAATCCGGGCCTTCCGCCGCAAGGACGGGCGTATCGGCATACGCAACGAAATCTGGATTATTCCTACCGTAGGGTGCGTCAATAAAACCGCCGAAACCCTGGCGCGTTGGGCGGAAAGGGAGTTCCGGGGGATTAATATCGACGGAGTCTATGCCTGGACTCACCCTTACGGCTGTTCCCAAATGGGCGGCGATCATGAAACAACAAAAACAATCCTCGCGGACCTCGCAAAGCATCCCAACGCGGCGGCGGTGCTGGTGCTTTCCCTGGGCTGTGAAAACAATACCCTTGAGGGTTTTAAAGAAGCCCTGGGGGAATACGCGGGGGATACGGAACGTATAGCCTTCCTGGTTACCCAGGATTGTGAGGATGAAATTGCCGAAGCAAAAACCCTGCTGGCCGCCCTTGCGTCCCGGGCGGCAAAGGCGCAACGGGAGCCGGCAAAGCTTTCGGAACTGATAGTCGGCCTTAAATGCGGCGGTTCGGACGGCCTTTCGGGCATCACCGCCAATGCCCTGGTCGGCCGGGCCTGTGATGCCATTACCGGCATGGGCGCTTCCGCCATACTTACCGAGGTGCCCGAAATGTTCGGGGCGGAACAAATGCTCCTGAACCGCTGCGAAACCAAGGAACTTTTTGACCAAACCCTTGCGCTCATCGCGGATTTTAAGGAATATTTCCGCTCCCATAATCAAGTCGTATATGAAAACCCTTCCCCGGGCAACAAAGCGGGGGGCATTACCACCCTGGAAGATAAGTCCTGCGGGTGCGTGCAAAAGGGGGGGAGCCTGGCTCCGGTACGGGGGGTTTACCGTTACGGCGAACAGGTCCCGCCCGGCAAGGGGGGGATACTGCTCCTGGAAGGGCCGGGCAACGACATTGTTTCCTCCACCGCAATGACCGCCGCCGGCGCCCAGCTTATCCTCTTTACTACCGGCCGGGGAACGCCCCTGGGCGCCCCGGCGCCCACCGTAAAAATCGCCAGCAATTCCGCCCTGGCCCGGAAAAAGGCGGGCTGGATCGATTTTGACGCCGGGGCGGTCCTTAATTCCGGCCTTGAAGATTCATGCCTTAAACTCCTGAAGCTGATTACCGAGATTGCATCGGGGGAGAAGAAGACGCAGAATGAGCAAAAGGGATACCGTGAAATCGCTATCTTCAAAAACGGCGTAACCCTTTAATTTTTATACAAGGAGATACACTTTATGGGAAAAACAGGAAAAGCTTTTATGGACGACGATTTTTTGCTGGAGACCGAAACCGCCCGCGGCCTGTACCGCCAGGGGGCAAAGGACGAAGCTATCTTTGACTATCACTGCCATCTTGCCCCGTCCCTGATCGCCGAAAACAAACAATTCACCGACCTTGCCGAAATCTGGCTTGGGGGGGATCATTACAAATGGCGGGTGATGCGGGCAATGGGAATCGACGAATCCCTCATCACCGGCAGCGCCCCGGCTTACGAAAAATTCCTTGCCTGGGCGCGGACCGTGGAAGACCTGATCGGCAATCCCCTCTACCATTGGACCCACCTGGAACTCCAGCGTTATTTTGACATTCACGAGCCCCTCACCGTAAAAAGCGCCCCCGCCATCTGGGAAAAAGCGAATGCCCTGCTGCAAACGCCGGAGCTTTCGGTCAAGGGCATTTTTGAAAAATTTAAGGTCCATGCCGTAGGCACTACCGATGATCCGGCGGATTCCCTTGAGTTTCACCAGGCAATAGCCGCGGGGAAAGCCCCAATCGGGAAAATCGCCACCCGGGTCATTCCGTCCTTCCGGCCCGACAGGGCCTTGAACATCAATTTGCCGGGCTTTGCGGCCTATATTGAAACCCTGTCCAAGGCAAGCGGCAGCCCGATAAACTCCCTTTCCGACTGTTTAGCGGCCCTGGAAAAACGGCTCGATTATTTTACCGCCCAGGGCTGCCGCGCCTCGGATCACGGCCTGGACTATCCGCCCTTTATCCTTGCGCCGGACGCGGAAACCGATAAAACCTTCCGGGACGCTTTGGCGGGAAAAGCGGTGTCCCAGGAAGCGGCGGAGGCCTATAAAACCAGGATGTTAAGCGCCCTTGCCGGCTATTACGCGAAACGGGGCATTGTCATGCAACTGCATTTTTCCGCAATCCGCAATAACAATGAACGGATGCTCAAGCTGCTGGGGCCCGACACCGGCTACGACGCGACCCATGACCGGGAAGAAAGCGCAAACCTTGCGGGCTTGCTCAATTATATAGAATCCTCCGGGGAAAAATCCTCCCTTCCCAAGACCATACTCTACAGCCTTAACCCGAAGGATTATTACCCCCTGGCAACCATCATGGGCGCCTTCCAGGACAATTACGCAAAATCCGAGAACCGAAGCGGCATCCGGGGCAAGATGCAGCTCGGTTCCGCGTGGTGGTTCTGCGATCACCGGGACGGCATAACCGAGCAGATGCGGCTCCTGGCCAATGTGGGGGTACTGCCGCTTTTTGTGGGGATGCTCACCGATTCCCGCAGTTTCCTCTCCTATCCCCGCCATGAGTATTTCAGGCGCATACTCTGCAATCTTATCGGAAACTGGGTTGAAAACGGGGAGTATCCCGCGGATATGGATAAATTAACGGAAATAGTCCGTAAAATTTCCTTTGAAAACGCCAGAGAATATTTTGGTTAGGAGCGGTCATCATGGAAAAGATAATCGAAGAAATTGGTAAAATCGGCATTGTGCCGGTGATCAAAATTGACGACGCCGAAAAGGCGGTCCCCCTGGCCCAGGCATTGAAGGAGGGGGGCATTCCCTGCGCGGAGGTTACCTTCCGCACCGCCCAGGGCGAGGAAGCGATCCGCCGCATCCGCCGGCAGATGCCGGAGATTCTCCTGGGCGCCGGCACGGTGCTTACCACGGATCAGGCGGACCGGGCCATAGACGCCGGCGCCGGTTTTATCGTGAGCCCCGGCTTTAACCCCCGGGTGGTAGCCCACTGCCGGAAACGGGGCATTCCCATTACCCCCGGCTGTTCCAATCCTTCGGACATGGAGGCGGCCCTGGAAGCGGGCCTTGAGGTGGTCAAGTTTTTCCCCGCCGAACCCGCCGGAGGCCTCAATTATATCAAAGCCATAGCCGCCCCTTATCCGGGCCTGAAATTCATACCGACCGGCGGAATCAACGCCGGCAATATCGGGACCTACCTCTTATACGAAAAGATCCATGCCTGCGGCGGTTCATGGATGGTAGAGGCCGGGCTCATCAACGCCGGAAAATTTGATCAAATCACCGCCCTTTGTAAGGAAGCGGTAAAAAGGGCCCATGGTTTTTCCATGGTTCATATCGGAATCAACGCTAAAAGCGAAGAGGAAGCCCGCAAGGCCGCCGCGTTTTTTGAAATCTTTTTCGGCTTTTCACCGGAGGAGGGGAAAAAATCCATCTTCGCCGGGGAGGGGATCGAGATTATGAAATCCCCCTACCTGGGCAGGAACGGGCACATCGCCATCGGGGTAAACCAGACGGCCCGCGCCAGGGCCTGCCTTGAACAGGCGGGCCTCGCCTTTAACGAGGACAGCGCCGTTCCCGACGGCAAGGGGGGGCTCAAAGCCATCTACCTTGCGGATGAAATCGCCGGCTTTGCGGTCCATCTGGTTCAAAAAAAATAGGAGCAATGTATGAAAAAAATTATTACCTTTGGCGAAATTATGCTGCGCCTTGCCCCTGAAGGGTATTACCGCTTTATCCAGGCCCGGAGTTACGGCGCGACCTACGGCGGCGGGGAGGCCAACGTGGCGGTGTCCCTGGCGCTTTTCGGCATGGACGCCGCTTTTGTGACCAAACTGCCGAAGCACGAGATTGGGCAGGCGGCGGTGAACAAGCTGCGGGAGTTTGGGGTGGACACCTCCTTCATTGCCCGGGGAGGCAGCCGGATTGGGATTTATTTCCTGGAAAAAGGCGCTTCCCAGCGGCCCTCCAAGGTGATCTATGATCGGGCCCATTCGGCCCTTGCCGAAGCCGCGGCGGAGGATTTTAACTGGGACAGCATTTTTGAAAACGCCGGGTGGTTCCATTTTACGGGGATTACCCCGGCCCTTTCCGACAGCGCCGCCGCCCTCTGCCTTGAGGCCTGCAAAACCGCCAAAGCTAAGGGCCTTAGGGTTTCCTGCGATCTCAATTACCGGAACAACCTCTGGAGCCGGGAAAAAGCCGGGGAAGTTATGGGGAAACTCATGGAATACGTTGATCTCTGCATCGCCAACGAGGAAGATGCCGCCAATGTGTTCGGCATCAAACCCTCCTCCGGGGATGTTTATGCCGGCCAAATAAACCATGAGGGTTACAAAGAAGTAGCTTCCGCCTTGGCGAAACGTTTTGGCTTTAAGCAGACGGCGATAACCCTGCGGGAATCCCTTTCCGCCAACGACAACAACTGGTCCGCCATGCTTTTCGACGGTCAGGAATATTTCTTTTCAAAAAAATATCCGGTTCATATTGTTGACCGTGTCGGCGGCGGGGACAGTTTCGGCGCGGGGCTCATCTACGGAAACCTGCAAGGCCTGGGCCCCCGGGAAGGGCTGGAGTTTGCCGTTGCCGCAAGCTGCCTCAAGCACAGCATTGAAGGGGA
>JAITRD010000281.1 GCA_031288575.1 Treponema sp.
ATCATCTTCATGGTATGGAGCATGGGACTGTCCGCGGGGGCAAGATAGGGGATAAGCTCCGGCCGGTAGATTTCAATGAATGAAACCAGGGTGGGACAGGGCTGGGCAATCACCGTGGGAGGGTTCTTTTTAGCTATGTAATTTACATAGGATTTTACCGTAAGCTCCGCCCCAAAACTTACGTCAAAGATCGCCTTAACCCCCAGGGACTTTAAAAAACCGTTTACCTCAAGGTAGCGGCCTTCAAAATTTGAGGCAACCGCCGGGGCCACGATGGCAAGGATGTTTACCCCTTTCTTGAGATCCGCCATAAAAGGGTCAAAATCATCAATGCCGATACGGGCGCCGTGGGTACAAGCGGTGATACATTCGCCGCAGCCAATACAGAGACTCGGATGGTGATCCACAATGTCCCCGGAACCGTTATTGCACATTTTAGCGGGACATACCATGATGCAGCGGTGGCAATTAACACATTTATCCTTCAATACCTCAATAATCGGACGTAATTCTATTGTTTCCATAATCTGTACCGCCCATTAAAAGAATATAACCAATCCTGTAATTTGAGGAAAATTGTACCATAGCACAAACAAAGCTTAAAGCCTTTCATAAAAAAAAGAAAAGCCGGCAATTCCCGTTTTACGGCGGCGGTTTGAAATTAAAATTGCCGCGGATATAATAAAAAGATGACTATCAGAATGGATCAACTGGTCCGGGCGGTCGCGGCTGCCCTGGACATTGTGGAAGGGGAACTTTTAGGGGCGAGCACCCACCACGGCAAGCGAATTGCCCTGCTCGCCCTTGCCATGGGCAGGAGCCTGGGGATGGATGCCCCCTCCCTTTCGGCCCTTGCCGTCTGCGCCCTCCTGCACGACAGCGCCCTTACGGAGTATATCCTCGCCGAACGGAAACAGCATGATCCCGCGATGAAGCTTCACTGCCTGGCGGGGCAGCGCAACGCGGAGGCCCTGCTCTTTAACGCGGATATAGCGGGTTTTGTCCTCTGCCACCATGAACGGGCGGACGGCCTGGGACCCTTCGGCAAAAGGGAAGGGGAATTCCCCCGGGGAGCGGCCCTCATCGCCATTGCGGACATGGTGGATGTTGCCTGCCATTTGCAGCGGGTTTCCCCGGAAAGGCTGGCCGTGATCCGCCAGGGGATAGGCCGGGAGGCGGGAAACCAGTTTACCCGGGAAGCCGCCGGGGCCATGCTGGACATCCTGGATGAGGAGATGCTTCTTTCCCTCCGGGATGACCGGATTATCGATACCGTCCAGGAGGGGGTTCCCCAATGGATTACCGATATTGAGGACCAAAGAATTTTCCGCATCGCCGACCTGAGCGCCCGGATCATCGACTATAAATCGGTGTTTACCAAAGACCATTCCGAAGGCATCGCCAACCGGGCCTGGCTTATGGGGGAATATTACGGTTATACGGGGTCCCGGCGGATGGAGCTTTACCTTGCGGCGGCCCTCCACGATATCGGAAAACTTGCCACCCCAACGGCGATCCTTGAAAAACCGGGCAGGCTGACCGATGAGGAATTTTCGGTCATCAAGGATCATGCCCGGCAGACCTATGAACTGCTGAGGGGCATAACGGGCTTTGAATCCATCTGTAATACCGCCTCCCGGCACCACGAAAAATTGGACGGCAGCGGCTACCCCTTTGGGTTAAAGGCAGGGCAATTGACCTTTAACGACCGGCTTCTGGCGGGGATCGATATATACCAGGCGGTTAACGAAGCCCGCCCCTACCACGGCAAGCGCAGCCATAAGGAGACCATGCCGATTTTATACGCCATGGCGGACGAGGGGGCCCTGGACGGGACTGTTGTGCGGGATCTGGACCGGGTTATGGCCGAATTTTCAGACCGGGAGATACCGCCGCCGGAGGAAGCGCGGCCGGAAGAAGCAAGGGGGATTGCGGCAAGCGAAAGGGAAGCGTAAAAGGCCGGGGGTTCCGGCGGGGCCTTAATTTCGCTCGATTATCCTGTCCGCCGGCAGCCACTTACGAAGGCAGTTGTTCAGGGAGGCGAATTCAACCGGCTTCGCCAAAAAACCGTCAAATTTATTTTCCAAAAACATGGCTTCCGCGCCGTTAATGACATTGGCGGTAAGGGCGATAATGGGGATATTCCCGCATTCCCCGCCCATTTCGCGGATCCGCCGGGTTGTTTCTATGCCGTCCATGCCGGGCATCATGTGATCCATAAAAATAAGGTCATAGGTGTTTTTCCCCGCCAGTTCCAGGGCGCTCTCCCCCTTCAGGGCTAAATCGGCGCCGATCTCAAAACTGTTAAGCATTGCCTCGGTAAGCTCCAGGTTAATTTCAATATCGTCCACCACCAGGACCTTGACCCCCGGGGCGGTAAATTCCTTAAGGGTTATCGAAGCGGCCTCCCCGGCGTCCTTTTCCGCCGGGACATAGGGCACCTCTACGGAAAAGACGGATCCGGCGCCGTATTCGCTGGAAAGCCAGAGGCTGCCCCCCATAAGCTGGCAGAGCCGGTAACAAATCGCCAAGCCAAGGCCGGTCCCGACCACATTCCGGTTTTTCCGGGTGTCAAGCTGCTCAAAGGGCTTAAAGAGCTTCCCCGCGTCTTCCCTGCGGATGCCGATCCCCGTGTCCTTTACATCAAAACGGAGCTGTTCCCTGCCTTCAAGCCATGCTGAAAATTCTACCGCTCCCTGGGGGGTATACTTCATGGCGTTGGACAGGAGGTTGGTCAGCACCTGCCGCAGCCGGTTTTCGTCGCCGTAAACAAAGGCGGGAAGGGTATCCTCAACACGGAAAAAAAAGGCCAGTTTTTTTTCTTGAAACATAATCTCAAACATATCCCGGATGTTTTGCAGGAGGCCGGGGAGGTTATAGTTTCCATTGATGATATCCAGTTTCCCGGCTTCAATCTTGGAAAAATCAAGGATGTCATTGATGATGGTCATAAGGGACTGGGCGGATTTTTTAATGTCCCTAAGATATTTGCTCTGGGCGGCGTCCAGCTTGCTGCGGCTTAAAATCTCGTTGAGCCCAAGGATCGCGTTCATCGGGGTCCTGATTTCGTGGGACATCACCGCGAGGAAATCGGACTTGGCGTTATTGGCCGCCTCGGCCCGCTCCTTTTCCCGGAGAAAATCAGTAAAATCTATAAATAC
>JAITRD010000105.1 GCA_031288575.1 Treponema sp.
CCCAAAGCCTCTGCCTTTACCGCTTAAACCTCCCCCAAACGGAACAATAAGGCCGGCTGGGAGGGCAAAATGCCTATGAGGGTCACGATTGCTTTGCACAAGAGGGTTTCTCTTTGCTCCCGAGAGAGGCAGACGGTGCAAAGCTTCGGTCTTAGGACCCACAGGGTCCTAAGACCCTCATGGGGATTTTGTCCTCCCAGCCGGCCTTTTGTTCCGCGGGGATGGTTGGGCGGTAAGGGCAGAGGCCCTTTGGGGGGAGTTTCTTTGTTTTTGCCGATTCCCCTGTTTGTTATTTTCCGTCTCTTGCCGATAAAAGAGAAACAGGTGTATGTATATTAATAGAGGGATGAAAAAAAACAATTCCGGCTTCTTCATTTTGGGGTATCTTCTTTTTTTGCTGTTCCCCCTTTCCCTGGGGGCGCAGGATCTGGCTACGCGCAAAATTGAGGACGATTCTTCCTTGCGGCTTTCCCTGAAAGAATCCTGGTTTACGGAAGTTCCCGGCCTGGTGACGGACAAACCGGGCTTTATCCATACCTTGCCCGGCGGGGGCCGGATTCAGGTCCGGGCCGAAACCGGCAGGGAAGAGCTTATGATTATCCTGGCCCGGGAATGGAACGGTTCTTATCCCGGATGGGCTCAGGGGTCCTGGATACTGACCCGCCGCCGGGATAACGGCGCCCCTTCCCGGATACGGATCTTTCTCAGGAGCGATCCCAATACCTATATCCAGTTCCGCCCCTTTGAAGCGGATAAGTCCCAAATGGATGTGGTTTTTTATGACGCCTATGCCATCCGTTCCCTGTCGGTCCCCTTTTCTTTTGAGCGGCTTTTAGTGATCCCCCTGGAGGATGTCCTGCTCTCCCTGGGGACAAAATTTCCCCGCCGTTACTTTGATCCCGATCCGGACTGGTACCGGGACCTGCGGCTTTTTATAGACGCGGTCCGGCAGCGGCTTCCGGAACTGGCCTTCCGGGACGACGGCGCCCTGGATGAGGAGGGGCGGTATGTGTTTATCAATACCCTGGAAGCTCAAAACGGGAAGGGGGGGCTTAACTGTTCGGGATTTGCCAAATGGGTAGTGGACGGCATCCTGCGCCCCCTGACCGGGACCCGGCTTCCGATTCAGCCCCTCAAGGAACCCTTCGGAGAACGAGGCTCCTCCTTTACCCAGCCCTACGAGGCCAGCCGGGACCCCTTTTTTGGTTTGGATTGGACCCGGAATTTAGCCGCCGCGGCGGGAAGGGTCCTCCGGTCCCCCGCCTTTAGCCGGCTTGAGGAATTTGAAGTACAAACCTGGCCCTTTTCCCAGGTGATTCTCCGGAGCAGGAACGGCAGCGCCCTGCGGTCCTATCCGGGGTTCCTCAAAAACGCGGGCTTCGGCATTGAAGGGCTCCAGGCCCTCCTCTATACGCTTGCCATTGATGAACCTGGCCGGATCTACCTTGCCTCGGTGAACAATGAAACCGGCCCCGCTCCCCGGATGCGGCAGCATTTCCATGTCGCCGTCCTGATCCCCTATTTTAATGAATACGGCAATTTCCGGATTGCCCTTTTTGAAAGCGCCGAGGAGACTTCCTTTACGCAATTCAGAAACCGGTATCCCGGCCATTACGTCAATTTGGTCCGCATTCCTGTGGAACCCTCTTTTAGTCCATAGATAAAATCCCAGCTTTTAAGTATACTAAAAGTTACGATGCGTTGCGATATTGAAGGCGTTGCCTTTGATTTGGATGGGACTCTGTATCCGAATTACCGGTTTTATGTCCGCCTCCTTCCTTTTGTTTTGAAGGAACAAAGATTGCTCCGGGCCATGGGAAAAGCCCGGGACCGCCTCAGAAAAATCCTGGCCGAGGGCGGCTTTTATGAGTGCCAGGCCCGGATCATAGCGGACATTCTGAAAACCGATCCCGCATCGGTCCATGAACGGCTTGAACGGCTCGTTTACCGGGGATGGGAACCTATCTTTCGGGAAATTAAGCTTTATCCCCACGTGAAGGAAACCCTCTGCGCCCTGCGGGAGGGGGGCTTCAAGCTGGGGATCCTTTCGGATTTCCCCCCTGAATTAAAATTGAAAAATTTGGGACTCGGCGGCCTCTGGGACACGGTACTCTGTTCAGAAGATGTGGGCCGCCTAAAACCGGACGCCGCCCCCTTTTTAGCTTTAGCCGAAACCATGGGAATAAAGCCGGAACGGCTTCTTTATGTGGGAAACAGCGTTTCCTATGATATTATTGGAGCCAAACAGGTAGGCATGAAAGCCGCCCTGGTCACTTCCCCCCTCCGCAAAAGGCGCCGCCGTAACGGCAACGCGGATATTATATTCTCCGACTATCGCCAATTACGTGATTATGTGTTAAGGTAAAGCAAATGGGCTTTTTTACGGTGGGAAATCTTTTAACCCTGGCTATTGTCGCATTGGTTCTTGTACTCTATCGGCAATTTGACCGGCAAAGCCGTACTTTGGATAAAATACACAAATATGCCGATCGATTGAAGGAGGAACTCTCCACTTTTGTGGCGGAAAAAGAAGGGGCGGTACGGGATTATGGCATCGCCCTTAAGGTCCAGCAGGATGCCGCCAAAGAGCTGATGAAGCGTTTGCAGATGACCGATGAGGAACTTGCGGAAAAGGTTGTCGCGGTTACCAAAATAGATGAGCGGATCAGTGCCTATGACGCCTCCCTTGAAGAACTTGTGCGGATGACCGGCCGGGTGCAGGAAAATTTGAACCGCATCCGGGATGAATCGGCCTTTGTGGAAAAGGTCCATAAGCGGATATCCGATACGAAAACAAAACTTGACTCCCTTGAATCGGAATTTGAATCCCTATTGCCCCGTTTTGAGCAGGAAAACGCCGATGCCTTGGAAAAGGTTTCCGATGGGATCATCGCGTCGGTCAGATCCTCGGTTTCCGATTTGGGCGCCCAGTTGGAAACCATTGAACGCCAGGTTGAGGACCACCGGGAAGCTATCAATATAATGGAAAGAACCCGGGCGGACAATCTGGACCGGGATATGGCCCTTATCAATAACGCCCTGAAAAACGCCGTGGAACAGGCCGGGCTCCGGGCGGACAAAATAGAAGAGTCCGCGCTGATAAAGCTCCGGGAACAGGCCCAGGAACGGATTCGGCAGTTACACGATTTGGTGGAGGAAAAACTCAAAGCCGCCCAGGAAAGCGCCCGGGAGCAAATCCTGGATGTGCAGGGTTCGATACGGGCCCTCAAGGATGACTGGCAAAGCGAATACGCCGTTTTTGAGATAAAACGGCAGGCCTTTAAAGATGAATGGATTAAGGACACCCAGGAATTTAAGGAGCTTACGGAAGCCCAGCGGAACGCGCTTCGCGCTGAAATGAGCGCGGGGGAAACCCAGGCGCGGCAGCTCCTCGCTTCCATAGAATCCGCCGCGGCGGAGACCCAGAAAAACATTGTCCAGGAAACCGGGCGGATAAAGGAACAGCTTCAGGAATTGCAGGCCCATGCCGACGAGGTTGTGGCGGGGATTGAGGCCAACCTGGTGAAAACCGTAGAAGCGGGGGAAGCGCGGGTTCTTGGGGCGGCGGAAAACCGTTTTGAATCCTGGAAAACCTTTACCGCCGAAGCCGAGACCCAGGTGCGGCGTTTCCTTGAAGATTTTGAAATTTCCCTGGAAGAGGCTAAAAGGCAAAGCGATAACGAGCGCCTCATGGTGGCCCAGCAGCTCAAGAGCCTTGAAACCCATACCGAGGAGGTTGCCGCGGCCATGGAAGCGCGGCTGACCGAAAAAACATCGGAAGCGGAAGCGGCGGTTGTGGAAGCGGCAATGAAGCGCCTTGAAGAATGGCAAACCGCCGTAGAGGCTGCCGCGGTCCGGAGCCGGCAACTGCTGGTGGATTTTGAAGCCGCATCCACGGTAGCCCAGAACCGGCTGAGTACCGAAATCGGGGAAATCAGGCGGCAAAGCGACGCCGAGCGGTTCTCCATCACCCAGCAGCTTAAGGAACTTGAGAAGCGTATCGAGGAAACCGCCCTTAGCCTGGAAGAGCGGATGATCCAGTCCGTCACGGCGGCGGAAGCGGGGGTTACGGAAGCGGCGGCAAAGCGGCTTGAGGAATGGCAAGCCTCGGTAGAGACCGTTACCGCCCGGAGCCGGCAGACGCTGGCGGATTTTGAAGCGGCCGCTTCGGAAGGCCAAACCCGGCTTAACGCGGAAATGGCGGAGGCCAAACGGCAAAGCGACGCCGAAAGGCTCCTTTTGACCCGGCAGCTTGCGGAACTGGAGACCCATATCGGGAGCGCCGCCGCTGCCCTGGAGGAACGGCTGGCCCAGTCCGCGGCGGCGGCGGAAGCGGGGGTTACGGAAGCGGCGGCGAAGCGGCTTGAGGAATGGCAAGCCTCGGTGGAGACCGTTACCGCCCGGAGCCGGCAGATGCTGGCGGATTTTGAAACGGCCGCTTCGGAAGGCCAAACCCGGTTTAACGCGGAAATGGCGGAGGCCAAACGGCAAAGCGACGCCGAAAGGCTCCTTTTAACCCGGCAGCTTGCGGAACTGGAGGCCCGTATCGGGGGCGCCGCCGCTGCCCTGGAGGAACGGCTGGCCCAGTCCGCGGCGGCGGCGGAAGCGGAGGTTACCGCGGCGGCGGCAAAGCGGCTTGAGGAATGGCGGGCCGCCGTAGAGGCCGCGGCCCTCCGGCACCAGCAGCTTCTTACGAATTTCGGGGTTGCCGCCGCGGATGCCCAATCCCGGTTTAACGCGGAGATTACGGAAACCAAACAACAGGGCGACGCCGAAAGGCTCCTTTTAACCCGGCAGCTTACGGAACTGGAAGCCCGTATCGGGGGCGCCGCCGCTGCCCTGGAGGAACGGCTGGCCCAGTCCGCGGCAACGGCGGAAGCGGGGATTACGGAAGAGGCGGCAAAGCGGCTTGAGGAATGGCGGGCCGCCGTAGAGGCCGCGGCCCTCCGGCACCAGCAGCTTCTTACGGATTTCGAGGCCGCCGCCGCGGATGCCCGGTCCCGGTTTAACGCGGAGATTACGGAAACCAAACAGCAGCGGGATACCGAGCGGGTCCTTTTGGCCCAGCAGCTTAAGGATCTTGAGACCCATATCGGGGAAGCCGCCGTTGCCCTGGAGGAACGGCTGGCTCAGTCCGCGGCGGCGGCGGAAGCGGAGGTTACCGCGGCGGCGGCGAAACGCCTTGAGGAATGGCAGACCGCCCTGGAAGCCGCCGCGTCCCGGAGCCAGCGGCTGCTTACGGATTTCGAGGCCGCCGCTACGGATGCCCAGTCCCGGTTTACCGCGGAAATTGCGGAGGCTAAACAGCAACGGGATACCGAACGGGTTCTTTTGGCCCAGCAGCTCAAGGAACTGGAGGCCCATATTGAGGAAGCCACCCTTGCCCTGGAGGAACGGCTGACCCAGTCCGCGGCGGCGGCGGAGGCGGAGGTTACCGCGGCGGGGATAAAACGGCTTGAGGAGTGGCAGCTCGCGGTAGAGGCCGCCGCCGCCCGGAGCCAGCGGCTGCTTGAGGATTTCGAGACGGCCGCCACGGAAGCCCAGTCCCGGTTTAACGCGGAACTTGAAGAAGCAAAACAGCAAAGGGATACCGAACGATTCCTCTTGTCCCAGCAGCTCAAGGGGCTTGAATCCCATACCGATGAGGCCGCCGCCGCCCTGGAAAAGAGAATAACCCAGACCGCCGCGGAAGCGGAAGCGGCCGGGACAAAACGGCTCGAAGAATGGCATACCGCCCTGGAAACCGCCGCCTCCCAGAGCCGGCAACTGCTAACGAACTTTGAGGCGGCCTTCTCGGAAGCCCGGACCCGGTTAATCGCCGAGATGGAGGAAACCAAACAGCAAAGCGAAACCGAACGGCTTTCGATACTCCAGCAGTTGCAGGATCTTGAAAATCATATTGAAGAAGCCTCCACCGCCCTGGAGGAACGTTTAATCCAAACCGCCGCCGCCGCGGAAACGGAGGCCGCGGAAACGGGAACGAAACGGCTTGAGGAATGGCGCGCCGCCCTGGAGGCCGCCACGGTCCGGAGCCGGCAGTTCCTTGCGGACTTTGAGGCGGCCTCCGCGGAAGCCCAGGCCCGGCTGGAGACCGAACTTGGGGAAACCAAACAGCAAAGCGATACCGAACGGCTTGCGGTACTCCGGCAATTGCAGGACCTCGATGACCGCATTAAAGACGCCGCCGCCGCCCTGGAGGAACGCTTAATCCAAAGCATCGCCGCCGCGGAAACGGAAGCTGCGGAAACGGGGACGAAGCGGCTTGAGGAATGGCGTGCCGCCCTGGAGGCCGCCGTAGCCCGGAACCGGCAGTTCCTTGCGGATTTCGAGGCGGCTTCCGCGGAAGTCCAGTCCCGGCTGAAAGCCGAAATGGAGGAGACCAAACGGCAGGGCGATACCGAACGGCTCCTGGTCATTCAGCAGCTTAAAGAACTTGAGACCCATACCGGCGCGGTTGCCAATGCCCTGGAAGAACGGCTGACCCAGACCGTAACGGCGGCAGAAGCGGAAGTTACCGGGGCGGCGGAGAACCGCCTTAAGGACTGGGAGACCGCGGCGGAGGCTGCCGCGGTCCGGAGCCGGCAAATGCTGGCAGATTTTGAGGCCGCCGCTTCGGAAGCCCAAGCCCGGTTCGACTCCGAAATCGGCGAAATGAGCCGGCGGAATACCAACGAGCTTGGGGCCATGGAAAACCGCTTAGAGAACATTCGGCGCCGGATGGACGAAATCAGCCTCCGGATCGAGACGGAACTGGCCAAGGTAGTGAAAGAAGCCGAGGAAAAGGCCCTGGTTATAGCCGAGGCGGGACTTGAAAAATGGCTGAGCACGGTGGAACAGGCGGAAGTCCAGGGGCGGAAGCTTTTGGCAGACCTGGAAGAGGCTTCCGCGGAAACGGAAGGACGGATTTCCGCCGAGGCCGGGGGAACGGAAACCCGCCTGCGGGAATTGCAGGCCCATACCGACGCGGAGTTTGCTAAACTGGAAGAACATTTTATCAAAACCGTGGAAGAACTGGAGCAGCGGATCCTGGAAGAAGCGGGGAGCCGGCTTGAGGAATACCGGGCCGCTCAGGCGGAGGATTTCAAACGCCTTGAAACATTAACCGATGACGCTTCCCGGCTGGATGAGGAACTTCGTTTTTCCATGAATACCGTAGAAACCCGGATCCGGGATGATTTTTTGCGTTTTGAGCAGGATGCCGCCGATTCCCGGGAAAGCACCGCGGCCGCCTTTAACTCCGCCGTTGAGGCCCTTAAGGCGGATCTCAACGGGGTGGAGCAGGAACTGGCGGCCTTGAAAGCCCGGGCTTATGAAAACGTTTCGGAAAAACTTGATGTTTTTGAGGCGGATTTTTCCGCGAACCTTACCGAACGGAGCGGAGAAATTGACAAGCGCCTTACGGCGTGGCAGGAATCCCTGGATCTTCGCTTGCGTAACCTCGCGGAAACTTCGGAAAAGCAGCGCCGGGATATCGAACATTCCTTAAATGAGGAATTGCGGAAGCAGCTTACGGATCAAAATGAGCGGCTTTATTCGGAGTTGGACCGCCTTAAGGCTGAAACCGGGGCTTTTGAGGAGGGGATCCGGGACCAGATGAAGATGGCCGATGATTCCCTTGATTCCTTTAAGGAACAGTTAGATCAGAACCTGGCGGAAGTCCGTTCCGCCTCGGAGGCCGCCATGAAAACCGAAGTGGGCCGCTACGGGCTTACCATGGCGGAAGCCCTTAAGCAGCAGCAGAGGGATCTGGAAACCCGCCTTAAAACAATCGCCGGGGAAGTCGAGGAACGGAATAACGGGGTGCTCACCCTCCTGGATGCTTCCCGCCGGGAAATTGAGGAATGGCAGTCCGGATTTTCTTCCCAGCTCCGGGAGGTAGATGTTGCCCTGGAGGATGCCCGCCGCCGGACCAGGGAAATGGTTTCCGAAGGCGATGAACGGCTCACCCAGGTGCGCTCGGCGATTGAGGATGTCCGGGGAGAAGCCTCCGCTTACCGGACGGAGATCTTTGCCCGGACCGATGAGCATGCCCGGACCCTTGATTCGGCGATTAAAGAAGCGGACCGGCATATCAAAGAATTTATCAGCCAGACCAAACTCTTTGACCGGGCGGATGAACTCAAGCTGGACCTGGAAAGGCGGATTGAAGACCTCCGGGGGGATTTGGACGGGCTGGATCAGCGCCGGGCCGAAGCGGCCCAACTGGAAAATCAATTTGTTAAGATCAAGCGCCTTGAGGATGAGGTCAACTTTAAGATGACCCGCTTCCTTTCGGAGAAATACCGTATCGAACAGATGGAGTCCGATTTTAACCGCCTGCTGCAAACCTCCAAAGCGGTGGAGGAAAAATTGATTCAGGTATCCTCTTCGGACGATACCCTCCAGGGCATTCAGATACAGATTCGCCGGCTTGATGACGCCCTGGCGGCCACGGAAGAAAAATACCAGCGGATTGAGAAAAAGAACCAGACTTTGAATGAGACCAATGACAGCATTGATCAAAATTTCAAGGCCCTCCAGGAATCCGAAAATGTCCTCCGGCGCTTTAATGCCGATTTGCACCGCATGGCCGGCGAAATGGAATCCGTCCGCGGTTCTGTGGAGAATCTGGGCAGGGAAAATGAAAAGGCCCGGGGAACGGCGGAAAAATTGGTTTTGCTTGAGGCTTCCCTGAGCACCGTTGAGGAACGGATCGCCAAAATGCAGGTTGCCCGGGAATGGCTTGCCCGGACCGAGACCCGGCTTGAAGAACTGAATAAAGACGCCCAGGAACAGGTGAAATTGATGGGCGACCTCCTTAAAAATGTCAGCGCCAAGGGGGGGGCTAAGGAAATCCCCAATGAAAGGGGCACCCTTTATATCAGCGACCGGGATAATGTGGTTAAATTGGCCCGCCAGGGCTGGACTGTGGATGAAATAGCCAAGACCATGAAGATTTCCCGGTCGGAAGTTGAATTGATCCTGGAAATGGGCCCTAAAATCTAAGGGATTCCCCCTAGCGGCTTCTTGTTACCCCCCGGCGTTCGCAGCGGTGATGAATCAGACACCGGGAACAGAAGGGGCTTAGGGGCCGGCAAATTTGCTGCCCGTAAAGGACGAGGAGGGCGTTGATCCTTTTCCAGTATTTTTTCGGCAGATCCCGCCGCAGGGATTCTTCGGTTTGTTCCGGCTTAAGGGCGCTTACCCACCCGGCCCGGTTGCAGATCCGGTGAACATGGACATCGACACAGATGCCGTCCAAGTCAAAGGCTTCGGTAAGGACCAGGTTGGCGGTTTTCCGCCCCACCCCGGGGAGGGCAAGGAGGGCGTCCATATCCGCCGGTACCTTCCCGCCGTACCGGTCCAGCAGAATCCGGGCAATGTTTTTAAGGTTCGCCGCTTTGGTCCGGTAAAAACCCGCGGGATAGGCCAGCCGGGCTATTTCTTCCTCTTGAAGCTCCCAAAGCGCGGCCGGCGCGGGGGCCCGGCCCAAAAGGGCCCGGGAAGCGGTCAGGGTAACCTCGTCTTTGGTCCTCAGGCTCAGGATGGTGGAAACCAGGACTGCCCAGGGGTCCCGGCAGCGCTCCGCCGCCAAGGCGCTTACCGAAGGATCTTCGGCCTTTTTCCCGGTTTCTTCCTCCTTGAGCTTTTCCCGCCAAGATTCCAGGAGGGCAAAAATTTCATCCCATTCCATAGGGCTCTCCCCTTTCCAAAAGGCATAAGGCCAGGGCCTCCACCGCTTCCCCCCTGCCCAGGGAGCCCAGCCCCTCGTTGGTTTTGCCCTTTACAAAAACGGCCTCCCGCGATATTTCCAGAACCTGGGCAAGGGAGGAGCGGACGGCTTCCCGGTAGGGGAGAATCCGGGGCTTTTCGCAGTTCACCACGCAATCCAGGTTAACCAGGCGCCAGCCCGCTTTTTTTACCTTTTCATAGGCTATTTTGAGCAGGACAAGGGAATCGGCATCCTTCCAGGCCGCGTCCTGGGGAGGGAAAAGTTCCCCGATATCCCCCAGGGCCGCCGCCCCCAGGAGGGCGTCGGTAACCGCGTGGGCTAGAACATCCCCGTCGGAATGTCCCAGTTCCCCCTTTTCCGCGGGAATCGCTACGCCCCCCAAAAGGAAGGCCCGCCCCGCGGCCAGCCGGTGGATATCCCGGCCTAAACCGGTACGGATCATCCCAAATCCCCGGGAAAGGTAATTTTCCGGTTTTCCGGAGAACCGGCTACAACCGCCACGGGGCCGATAAACTCCCCCCACACTTCGGCGTCATCGGTATACTCCTTATGTTCAAAAAGTTCCCGTTCCGCCGCCTGGTCATGGGCATGGAGTATTGCGGGAAAGGCGAAACCCTGGGGGGTTTGGGCGGTACCGATACTGGTCCTCTTGAGGTGGCCCCTGATAAAACCCTTTTCATCAATCTCTTTGGGGGTTTCGGTCAGGGGGAGGAGGGGGATCGCCGCCCCGTATTCCTGGGCCGCGTCAATAACCTGTTCGATAAGGCTTTCGTCTATCCAGGGCCGGGCGCCGTCGTGGATAAGCACATATCCGGGACCGTAGGCGGCCAGGAGGGAAAGGGCGTGGTGTACCGAAGCCCGCCGGGTCGGCCCGCCGGGGACAAAAAGAACGGAAGGTTTTCCCTTTGGGACAAAAAAACGGAGAGGCAGGGCGGCCCGGGCCGCAGCTTCCCCTCTTTCCGCGTCCGCGGGAACGGTAATCACCAGAAAGGCAATCCGCTGAACCGCGGCAAAGGCGCTTACCGCGGAGCCTAATACGGTGAGGGGTTTCCCCTCGGGATCGGTTTTCCCCGGAAGGACGCGGTATTCTTTTTTGATGCCCCCTATCCGGCTTGAGGAACCGGCGGCACAAATCACTGCCCCAATGGGAACCTCCATGGAGGATCTTATTTGGCTTCAAGCCGGGTAAAAATCAGGTTTTCTACCTCGTCTTTAGGTTTTTGAAGGGAATAGGAAACCTCATCTTCCAGCAATTTCAGGGCGGAATCGTAGAGCTTCCTTTCCAAAATGGGCAGTTCCTTAACTTTGCTCCGGTGGTAGAGGGAACGTACAATAGTCGCGATATCCATTACGCTCCCCTTTTTGAGCAGGTCCAGGTTCATCTGGTACCGGAGCTTCCAATCCGACGGGATAGGTTCATAATCTTCGCTGATAAGCTCCAGCGCCCTCTGGGCTTCTTCCTGGGGAACAATGGCGCGGATGCCCAAATCCACCGCCTTATTCACCGGCACCATAATAGTCATGTCCGATACTTCAAGATAAATTACATAATAAGGGGTCTTTTCGTTTTTAAAGTCCTTTTCTTCGATAGAAATAATTACCCCAACCCCCTGGCTGGGATAAACCACCTTTTGATCGAGCTGAAAAATCCTGTCCACGTTATCCATCCCTTCGATTATAACATAAAAAAACGGCGCTGTGTAGGGATGTTACGGGCCGGCGAGGACCACCCCCGGAAGGGGTCGCAGGGTTTTGAAGGAAAGATATTTAAAGGGATGAATATCCAGAACATTGGGGAACCAGCCGTCCAGTTCATCGGTATCCACCACGTTAACCGCCGGGCTGTAAGAAACGGGCAGCACCGTTCCCCGGGTAAGGAGGAGTTTTTCCGCCTCCGCCAGGGTTCCCCAGCGCTGTTCCCCCTCTTCGGACATGGATTTCTCCATCAGCTCTTCATAATCCTGGTCATTGTAACCGGCGTCGTTCAAATTGGAATCCCGGCGCCACATTTGCAGGAAGGTATAGGGATCGGCAAAATCCCCGATCCAGGTCGAAAATCCTACCCCGTAGTCCTTCTTTTTTAGGGCCTGAAAGTACTGTTCAAAGGGGACCACGTCAATTTTAACCGGAATCCCCAGCTCCATCCATGCGGCGGCCATGAGCTTCCCGATCCGGTCGGCATCCTCGGAAGGGGTAAGCCTGATAACCAGGTCCGGAAGCCCGACGCCCTTGGGGTATCCCGCTTCTTCCAAAAGCCGTTTTGCCTCTTCCGTATCGGTGGCATCGAGACCCTCAATTTCGGGATATCCCGGAATAGGGAAAACCAAGGTTTTGGCCGGAAGGTAATGCCCCTCCCGTATCTTTTCCCAGGGCAGGGCAACCGAGAGGGCCCGCCGGATCCGGTGATCATTCCAGGGTTTTTCCGCGGAGCGGATGAAGTAGTAGTGGGTCGCAAACATGGCGTTTACCATGATACCGCTCCGGTCCGTAAGGCTTTCCAGGGTAACATTTCCATAAACCCACCGGGCCTCCCCGGAATTCCAAAGGGCCGCCGCTTCCTCCCCGTCGTCAATAAATTTCATGATGATCCGGTTCAGGGAAACCCGCTGGGCGTCCCAATAATGTTCATTTTTTACCAGGACCATCCGGCCGGCGTCCTGTTCCTGGATCAGGAAGGGGCCGTTGGAAACCGGGGGACTTACGGACCAGTCCGGGCGGTTTAACATGGACGGATGGATGGGGCTAAAGGAATGATGGCAGAGCATACTGGGAAAAAACGAAGCCGGAGCGTTTAACTGGACCTCCAGGGTCTGATCGTTAATAACCCGGATGCCCACCCGGCCGGGATCGGCAAGTTTCCCGGTTCTATAATCCCGGGCGCCTTCGATGATGTCAAAAAGGGACGAATAGGGAGAATCCTGCCGGGGATCCAGCAGGGAAATCCAGGCGGAACGGAAATCCCCCGCCTTTACCGGATCGCCGTTCCAGTATTTCGCTCCGGAACGGAGGGTAAAGGTCCACTTTTTTTTATCCCTTGAGAGTTCCCACCTGCTTGCCAGGGCGGGAATAGGCTCCATGGTAAAGGGATGGTAGGAAAAGAGCCCCTCATAGAGGGCGGTAAAAAGCTGGGCCTCGCTGGCAAGATAGGATTTCCGAAAGTCCAGTTCCGTTTCCCCATTGGAAAAAACCACCGTAAGTTCGTCCCGGATAATTTGCCGGGGCCGGATTTCGGCAAAATCCGGCATTTTCCTGGGGGATTGTTCCTTTGGGGCTTTTTCCCCTTGGGAAAGGCCCGGCTCTTCCGGGGAAGGGGCCGGTTCCGGCGGCGCCTCCCCTTCCCGGGCCGGAACACCGGTACAGGCTCCCATGCTTAGGACAATGATAAGAACCCCAAAAAACAGGCAATTAGGGGATTTTCCTTCCCCGGATTTTTTCATCAAATGCTCTCCTTAAATACGGCAGACGGCGGCCTGGGAGTTTGCTGCGCTCCGCAGATGCCCAATAATAGCGCGACAGGCTGCTAGGACTCCGAACTAATCCCGAGGCGTTTCAATTGTTCTTCTTCTTCTTTTCGGGCGGTATAGTCGTAACGTTTTTGATTGGCCTTGACAATGGCGTTTTTAATGGTAGCCAATTCCGGTTTTATGCCCCGCACTTTTTCCCGGTCTTCCTGGTCTACGGCGGCCTTAAAAAAATCATCCAGGGCGGACAGAGTCCTGTGCAGGGACTGGATGTCCCTGATGGATTTTGCCAAAAAGGTGACAAGCTGATCATCCTGCATGCTTTCAAGCCGCGCCAGGGCGTTTCCCCGGACGCTGACCGCTGTCATGCCCCGGGCCTTCCGGGTTATTTCTTCACGGAAATTATAAAAGTTCACCTTTTCCCGGACCGTTGTTCCCCGGGTGCTGTCGGTGTATTCCACCTCATAAATAATCGGTTCCGGTTCTTTATTTAGCACCTGCTGCATGAGCCATTTAACCTTTTCCCAGAAACGTTTCTTCCGGTTTTCCAGCAGCATTTCGTTTTCGTCAAATTTGGCCCCAATCTCATCCAGGGTAGCGCCGACGGAACCGATAACATGGATTCCCTCAATCAATGTTGTTTTAAATGAAACCTGCTCCTTTACCGTCTTGGGTTTATTCTCCGTGATTTGGAGCAGCTTGAGGATATTTTCCTGCAAGGCCGGGCCTTCCTTGGAATAATCCTCCCGGATTACCTCTTCCACCAGATCAGGATAAAAGGCCTTTCCGGGCAGGGCGGCGGCGAATTTTTTCTTGATATGGGCTATCTGGGCCGCCTCCGCGGGGGGCATGGTGCCGGTTACGGCTGTCCGGAGTTCAAGTTTATAAACTTCCCGGTTAAAATCGCTTAGAACTTTTAAATAGCTCGAAATGGTGCCGGTGGTTCTGGATAAACTCGACAGGGATTTGCTTATCAAATTACTCGAAAGGGGATCTCCGCCCACCTTTATCTGATTGGTAATATCCACTACCGCCCGGGTATTGGGGCTTTGATTATCCGGGTTAAGGTGGGCCCAATCAATGTACTTAACCAGGCTAAGGATCCGTTTCATCCGCTCCAGGGTGAGAAATTCCGTATTGAATTGATAAAAATTCACCAAAAAATCAAGCTGATTATCGTAATTTGACAATCTGATGCTCAATTGTTCGATCCGTTCCATTTCGGAAAAGGGGCCGGTTTCGGGGATCTCTATTTCGCCCACCCTTGCTTCAGCCTTATAGGGATCTTCATGGATAAGGCCCTTTTTGAGATATATGTGATACAAAGACGAAAAAGCCGTTTGAAAAGTCCGGAGTTCTTCCTTTAGTTTGGTTAGTTCAGAATTTTCTAACCATTCCCGCCGGGAATTTATGGCGTTTGAAAGGGATTGTATATACTCATTATTATCAGCCATAGATAGAAGTATGCAATAATTCAAGGATTAAAGCAATCTTCCATGCCAATGCCTTTAATATAATATGAAAAGAATTTTCCTGTTTTTTTTATCAAACCCCGGAACGGCCCCTTCTCCCGCCCCGGGCCGGCCGGTTTCCCGCCCCCTGTTCCTGGGAATTGTGGCGGGATTTCTCCTTGCCGCCTGCGATAACGGAATTTTCGGCCCTTCCTATACCGTTGAGCTGCCGCCGGCGCCTCCTTCCTGGCTCGAAATCCTGGGATATCCCCATTGGCGCCTTGAATGGGTGAATAATGAAGGAATACGGGAAAGCCGTGACG